>CAJZGT010000147.1 GCA_916048145.1 uncultured Streptococcus sp. | reverse complement strand
GGACAAGGCAGTGGAACGGATTCGTCAGGCCATTGAAGAAGGGGAAAATATTCTCGTTTATGGAGACTACGATGCAGATGGCATGACTTCGGCTTCTATTGTGAAGGAAAGTTTGGAACAGCTTGGTGCCGAGTGCCGTGTTTACCTGCCAAATCGTTTTACTGATGGCTATGGACCTAATGCCAGTGTCTATAAATACTTTATCGAGCAAGAAGGAATTTCCTTGATTGTAACTGTGGATAATGGGGTAGCTGGTCACGAGGCTATTGAATTGGCCCAGTCTATGGGAGTGGATGTCATTGTGACTGACCACCATTCTATGCCTGAAACCTTACCAGATGCCTATGCCATCGTTCACCCTGAACATTCGGATGCGGACTATCCTTTCAAATATTTGGCTGGTTGTGGAGTTGCTTTCAAGCTGGCTTGTGCCCTGTTAGAAGAAGTACAAGTGGAATTGCTTGATTTGGTCGCTATCGGAACTATTGCTGATATGGTTAGTTTGACGGATGAGAACCGTATCTTGGTTCAATATGGTCTGGAAATGTTGGGACATACTCAGCGCATTGGTTTACAAGAAATGATGGACATGGCTGGAATTGCTGCCAACGAAGTGACAGAAGAGACAGTTGGTTTCCAGATTGCCCCTCGTTTGAATGCCTTGGGTCGCTTGGATGATCCCAATCCTGCTATTGATTTGCTGACTGGCTTTGATGATGAGGAGGCGCATGAGATTGCCCTCATGATTCATCAGAAAAACGAAGAGCGCAAGGAAATTGTCCAGTCTATCTATGAAGAAGCCAAGACCATGGTGGATCCTGAAAAGAAGGTCCAAGTCTTGGCCAAGGAAGGCTGGAATCCTGGGGTTCTGGGTATCGTGGCTGGTCGTTTGTTGGAAGAACTAGGACAGACAGTCATTGTTCTTAATATAGAAGACGGTCGTGCCAAGGGCAGTGCTCGTAGTGTGGAAGCAGTAGATATTTTTGAGGCTCTGGATCCTCATCGAGACCTCTTCATCGCCTTTGGCGGTCATGCTGGCGCAGCAGGAATGACGCTGGATGTTGAGAAAGTTTCAGATTTATCTCAGGTCTTGGAAGACTATGTCCGTGAAAAAGGTGCAGATGCTGCTGGCAAGAACAAGTTAAATCTAGATGAAGAACTGGATTTGGAGACACTTAGTTTGGAAACGGTCAAAAGTTTTGAACGTTTAGCTCCCTTTGGAATGGACAATCAGAAACCTGTCTTTTATATTAAGGATTTTCAGGTCGAAAGTGCCCGTACTATGGGGGCAGGCAATGCCCATCTCAAGTTGAAAATTTCTAAAGGTGAGGCGAGTTTTGAAGTGGTAGCCTTTAGCCAAGGCAGATGGGCGACAGAGTTTTCTCAAACCAAGAATCTAGAGCTGGCAGTCAAATTGTCTGTCAACCAATGGAATGGCCAAACTGCCCTGCAGTTGATGATGGTGGATGCGCGTGTGGAGGGTGTTCAACTTTTTAACATCCGTGGGAAGAATGCAGTCTTGCCAGAAGGGGTTCCAGTCTTGGATTTTGCTGGAGAATTGCCGAATCTAGTAAATAGTGAAGCTATTGTCGTAAAAACTATTCCTGAGGATATTACTCTGTTGAAGACCATTTTTCAGGAACAGAATTTCTCTGCTGTCTATTTCAAAAATGATATTGACAAGGCCTACTATCTGACAGGTTATGGGACTAGAGAGCAGTTTGCCAAATTGTACAAGACCATTTACCAGTTTCCAGAGTTTGATATTCGCTACAAGCTGAAGGATTTGGCTACTTATCTTAATATTCAACAAATCTTACTTGTCAAGATGATTCAAGTGTTTGAAGAACTAGGCTTTGTGACGATCACAGATGGTGTGATGACAGTGAATAAAGAGGCACCGAAACGTGAAATAGGAGACAGTCAGATTTACCAGAATCTCAAACAAACTGTCAAAGATCAAGAAATGATGGCGCTGGGTACGGTGCAAGAAATTTATGACTTTTTGATGGAGAAATAGTAGCAGATTGGAAAGAGTTGGGCAACCAGCTCTTTTTTGAAAACAAATCTTCATTTTGAAAATCATCAAAAAAATGGTATAATGGTAGGAAAAGATTCGGCTAAAAGTAATAGTGCTTTTAGAATAAAAGGGTAAGCAACCCTATAATCAAGATAAATTAAGCTTTCGGAGGAAAAATGAGTAATATTAGTTTAACAACACTTGGTGGTGTACGTGAAAATGGGAAAAATATGTACATTGCTGAAATTGGAGAGTCCATTTTTGTTTTGAATGTAGGGTTAAAATATCCCGAAAATGAACAATTAGGGGTCGATGTGGTGATTCCAAAGATGGATTACCTTTTTGAAAATAGGGATCGTATTGCTGGGGTTTTCTTGACCCACGGGCATGCGGATGCCATTGGTGCTCTGCCTTATCTCTTGGCAGAGGCTAAAGTTCCTGTATTTGGGTCTGAGTTGACCATTGAGTTGGCCAAACTCTTTGTCAAAGGAAATGATGCCGTTAAGGAATTTAATGATTTCCATGTCATTGATGAGAATACGGAGATTGATTTTGGAGGGACTGTGGTTTCCTTCTTCCCTACGACTTACTCCGTTCCAGAGAGCCTGGGAATTGTCTTGAAGACAGCTGAAGGTAGCATCGTTTATACAGGTGACTTCAAATTTGACCAGACAGCTAGTGAATCCTATGCGACAGACTTCGCTCGTTTGGCAGAAATCGGTCGTGACGGCGTCCTGGCTCTCCTCAGTGATTCGGCCAATGCGGACAGCAATATTCAGGTGGCTAGCGAAAGTGAAGTTAGGGATGAAATTACCCAAACCATTGCTGACTGGGAAGGTCGTATCATCGTTGCAGCTGTTTCCAGTAACCTTTCTCGTATCCAGCAAATTTTTGACGCTGCGGATAAAACAGGTCGACGTATCGTCTTGACAGGATTTGATATTGAAAATATCGTCCGCACAGCGATTCGTCTCAAGAAGTTGTCTTTAGCCAACGAAATTCTCTTGATTAAGCCGAAAGATATGTCTCGCTTTGAAGACCATGAGTTGATTATTCTTGAGACAGGTCGTATGGGTGAACCTATCAATGGACTTCGTAAGATGTCGATTGGTCGCCATCGTTATGTAGAAATCAAGGATGGGGACCTGGTCTATATTGCTACGGCTCCGTCTATTGCTAAAGAAGCCTTCGTTGCGCGTGTGGAAAATATGATTTATCAGGCAGGAGGGGTTGTCAAATTGATTACCCAAAGTTTACATGTATCAGGGCACGGAAATGCACGTGATTTGCAGTTGATGATCAATCTCTTGCAACCCAAGTATCTCTTCCCGATTCAAGGGGAATACCGTGAGTTGGATGCCCATGCTAAGGCTGCTATGGCAGTTGGGATGT
>CAJZGT010000146.1 GCA_916048145.1 uncultured Streptococcus sp. | reverse complement strand
AAGGTGTCCTTAGAGAACCTGGAAAATGTTTTAAACTATTTAAAAGCAGAATTGGAATAACTTCCAACTCTGCTTTTTTTATTGTTCAACTTCTGTTAGGGTTGTCGCTTTTTCAAGATATTTTTGGTAGGTGCCGTCATCCTTGAGTTTTTGGATGACCTTGTCCACCACTTCTTTCAAATCAGCACTATTTTTTCTAAGGGCAACGGCATTGGCTTCGCCATCCTTCATCTTCAAACTGACAGTTGCGACAGCTAGGTCGGCATTTTTAGCAGCATAGCTAAGCGCAACAGGCTCATCCATATGAACAGCATCTACTTTTCCAGCCTGCAATTCATTGACTGCTTCCCCCATATTGGTTAGGGAAGTCAATTGAGCTTTTGGCAATTGTTCCTTGACCATTGATTCTGGAACAGTTCCTTTTTGGGCTGCAATATTCGCACTTTCCAGACTAGTTAGATCCTTGTATTTTTCTACATCAGCCTTACGAACCAAGAAACTAATCTTGTTTTCATAGTAAGGGATTGAAAAGTCAAAGACTTCTTTTCTCTCGTCAGTAGCGCTAATTCCCGCAACTGCTAGGTCAGCCTTACCAGTTTGAAGACTGGTCAAGACATTGTCAAAACTCATGCTTGAAATTTCCAACTTCACCCCAAGTTCATCAGCGATAGCCTGGGCCATATCAATATCCGCACCGACTACCTGATTTTTCCCGTCAACTAAGGATTGGAATTCAAAGGGTGCATAGTCAGGACTAGTCGCCACAACTAATTTCCCCTTTTGCTTAATGGCCTCAACAGCTGACTGAGAACCATTAGAACCCGACTGGCAAGCTACTAAGAAGAAACTTGCAAGAAAACTACATAAAACAAATATCCATTTTTTTGATTTCATAAATAAACAACCTCTCTGTTAATTTTGTATAATTATAACGCTATCCGAGTTGCTTGTCAAGTATTTTTTGAATTTTTATCTTAAAAATATTTTTTTCATTCAATAAAAGGAGCTATCAGTTGATTTCAAGCTCCTTTTTATACAGAATGAACCTATTTTATAGTTCGACAATCTTACCTGTTTCAAAGTAAACAACCCATTCACAGATATTTTTTGCATAGTCTCCAATACGTTCCAAAAAGGCAATCACTTGGAAGTAATCACGTCCTGTAACGATAGCATCTGGATTTTTCTTGATTTCTTCTGTAGCCAAGTCACGAATGCTATCAAAGTAATGGTTGATTTTTTCGTCCATGGCTGCTACTTCATAGGCCTGGTCCACTGAACCATTCAGATAGAGTTCCAGGACTGCTTCAACGAAGTTCTTGACATCGCGACCCATTCTCTTGATTTCTTCTTCAACAGCTGGGATACGTTGTTCCCCCTTCATACGAATTGCCGCTTTAGCAATAGAAACAGCATGGTCACCCATACGTTCCAAGTCAGATACAGCCTTCAAGACGGTTAGAACTGTACGCAAGTCCTGAGAAACGGGTTGTTGAAGGGCAATCATTTCAAATGATTTCTTCTCCAACTTCACTTCGTATTCGTTTACTTCTGCATCGTCTTCGATGACTTCCTTGGCCAAATCACGGTCATGCGTAACAAAGGCACGCACCGTACGATTGATTTGGGATAGCACTTCCTGTCCCATGGCATAGAACTGGTTGTGCAATTTCTCTAAATCTTCTTCAAATTGAGAACGTAACATCATTTATCTCCTTATCCAAATTTTCCTGAAATATAATCTTCTGTTTCCTTGTGTTGTGGGTTGAGGAACATCTTCTTGGTATCGTTAAACTCAATCAAATCTCCATCAAGGAAAAATCCTGTCTTGTCAGAGATACGAGAGGCTTGTTGCATAGAACGCGTAACCAAGAGCATGGTGTATTTATTTTTTAGCCCATACAAGGTTTCCTCAATCTTACCAGCAGAGATAGGGTCCAAGGCTGAAGTCGGTTCATCCAAGAGAATGATTTTAGGACTAGTTGCCAAGACACGGGCAACGCAGACACGTTGTTGTTGTCCACCTGAAAGCCCGATAGCTGAATCATGCAGGCGATCCTTGACCTCATCCCAGATAGAAGCACGCTGCAAGGCTTTTTCCACCGCTTCATCCAGAACTTGCTTATCCTTTACTCCATTGATACGAAGCCCGTAAACAACATTTTCGTAGATAGACATTGGGAAGGGGTTGGGTTGTTGGAAAACCATACCGATTTCCTTCCGCAATTCAACTGTATCTGTACGCGGACTGTAGATGTTGTGGCCGTTGTAAACCACCGAACCAGTTGTAGTCACCTCTGGATTGAGGTCCCCCATGCGGTTGATAGCCTTGAGAAGGGTTGACTTCCCTGATCCAGATGGACCGATCAAGGCTGTAATTTCCTTAGGTTGGAAAGATAGGGAAACACTATTCAAGGCCTTCTTTTGATTGTAGTAAACGGACAGGTCTGACACCTGTAAAATCGCTTCTGTCATACTGTTTCCTTTCTATCCAAAGTGTCCTGTTACGTAGTCATTGGTTGACTGTAGTTTGGCATTTTGGAAAATATTAGAGGTCTTATCGTACTCGATCAAGTCACCCAAGTAGAAAAATCCTGTGTAGTCACTAGCACGCGCAGCCTGCTGCATACTGTGGGTCACGATGATAATGGTAAAGTCCTTCTTCAATTCTAACATGGTTTCTTCCAGCTGGGCTGTTGCAATCGGATCCAAGGCTGACGCTGGTTCATCCATCAAAAGGATATCTGGTTTAACAGAGATGGCACGAGCGATACAGAGACGTTGCTGCTGACCACCTGACAGGGTCAAGGCTGACTTGTGCAAATCGTCTTTGACCTGATCCCAAAGGGCAGCTTGACGAAGAGAGGTTTCCACAATTTCATCCAAGACTTGCTTGTCCTTAACTCCTGCACGTTCATGAGCAAAGGTGATGTTGCGATAGATAGACTTGGCAAAAGGATTTGGTCGTTGGAAGACCATTCCGATATGCTTGCGCATCTCATAGACATTGATTTCTGGACGGTTGACGTCAATCCCTTGGTAGAGGATTTGACCTGTGACCTTGGCAATATCAATGGTATCATTCATACGGTTGAGACTGCGAAGGTAGGTTGATTTTCCTGAACCAGAAGGGCCAATTAAGGCAGTAATTTTATTTTTTTCAAATTGCATATCGATGCCCTTGATGGATTCTTTTTTACCGTAGTAAACATGTAAATCCTTAGTAGAGAGGGCCACTTTCTCTTCAGGAAAGGTGATGATATGCTTTTCATCCCAATTATATTTTGACATGGCTTCTCCTTTAGGCAGCGGTTAATTTCTTATGTAGATAGCTTCCGAGTTTGCGGGCTCCAAAGTTAAAGATGAGGATAAAGATGAGGAGCACGGCAGCAGATCCTGCTGATACGATAGTTCCATCAGGAATGGTACCTTCACTATTGACTTTCCAAATGTGGACAGCCAAGGTTTCTGCTTGACGGAAGATAGAGATTGG
>CAJZGT010000145.1 GCA_916048145.1 uncultured Streptococcus sp. | reverse complement strand
AAACAGGATTCTCAATGGCTGACTTGTTCGGTGATATCGAACTTTAATCAAATTGAAAATTCACAAAATCCTTTGTTTACTAAACAAGGGATTTTTCTTTTGTCTGTAAGCCTTTTTTGATATAATAGTCCTATGTTAGAATCAGAAAAACAATCACGTTATCAAATGTTAAATGAAGAGCTCTCTTTTTTATTGGATGGTGAAACCAATGTTTTGGCTAATCTTTCCAATGCCAGCGCTCTTCTAAAATCACGCTTTCCTAATACCGTATTCTCAGGCTTTTATCTGTTTGATGGAAAGGAATTGGTTTTAGGTCCCTTCCAAGGTGGTGTTTCCTGCATCCGTATTGCACTTGGAAAAGGTGTTTGTGGGGAGGCAGCTCACTTTCAGGAAACTGTTCTGGTTGGTAATGTAACAACTTATCCCAACTATATTTCTTGTGATAGTCGAGCTAAAAGTGAAATTGTTGTTCCGATGGTTAAGAATGGTCAATTGCTCGGGGTTCTGGATCTGGATTCTTCAGAGATTGATGATTATGATGCTATGGATCGAGATTATTTGGAACAATTTGTCGCTATTTTGCTTGAAAAGACAGAATGGGACTTTACAATGTTTGGGGAGAAAGCCTAATGTATCAAGCTCTTTATCGAAAATATAGAAGTCAAAACTTCTCCCAGTTGGTTGGACAGGAAGTTGTGGCTAAGACTCTTAAACAAGCAGTAGAGCAAGAGAAAATAAGTCATGCCTATCTTTTCTCTGGTCCACGTGGAACGGGAAAAACTAGTGTGGCTAAGATCTTTGCCAAAGCTATGAACTGTCCAAATCAAGTGGGTGGTGAACCTTGCAATAACTGCTATATTTGTCAGGCAGTGACAGATGGTAGTTTAGAAGATGTTATCGAAATGGATGCGGCCTCTAATAACGGGGTGGATGAAATCCGTGAAATTCGTGATAAATCTACCTATGCGCCTAGCCTTGCTCGTTATAAGGTTTATATCATAGATGAGGTTCACATGCTGTCTACAGGGGCTTTTAATGCCCTCCTAAAGACGCTGGAAGAACCCACACAGAATGTGGTCTTTATTTTGGCCACTACTGAATTGCACAAGATTCCTGCGACTATTCTATCCCGTGTGCAACGTTTTGAATTTAAATCGATTAAGACACAGGATATTAAGGAACATATCCGCTATATCTTAGAAAAAGAAAATATCAGTTCTGAACCAGAGGCTGTGGAAATCATTGCCAGACGCGCTGAAGGTGGGATGCGGGACGCCTTGTCTATTTTGGATCAAGCCCTAAGTTTGACACAGGGAAATGAGCTGACGACTGCTATCTCTGAAGAAATTACTGGCACCATTAGTCTATCAGCCTTGGATGATTATGTGTCTGCCTTGTCTCAACAGGATGTTCCAAAGTCCCTAGCGTGCTTAAATCTTCTCTTTGACAATGGTAAGAGCATGACTCGTTTTGTGACCGACCTTTTGCACTATTTAAGAGACTTGTTAATTGTTCAAACAGGTGGAGAAAACACTCATCATAGTCCAGTCTTTGTAGAGAATTTGGCACTTCCTCAAGAAAATCTGTTTGAAATGATTCGCTTGGCGACAGTCAGTTTAGCAGATATTAAGTCTAGTTTGCAGCCCAAGATTTATGCTGAGATGATGACTATCCGTTTGGCAGAGATTAAGCCTGAACCAGCTCTTTCTGGGGCAGTTGAATATGAAATTTCTGCATTGAGACAGGAAGTTGCGCGTCTTAAGCAAGAACTAGCAAATGTAGGAACTGTACCTAAGCCAACTAGTCCAGCACCTAGTCGCCCAGTAGTAGGCAAGACAGTTTATCGTGTGGATCGCAATAAAGTTCAATCTATCCTACAAGAGGCCGTTGAAAATCCTGATTTAGCACGTCAAAATCTGATTCGTTTGCAGAATGCCTGGGGAGAGGTAATTGAAAGTCTAGGTGGGCCGGACAAGGCTCTGTTAGTTGGATCTCAACCGGTTGCGGCCAATGAACACCATGCTATTCTTGCTTTTGAGTCTAACTTCAATGCTGGTCAAACCATGAAACGAGACAATCTCAACACCATGTTTGGCAATATCCTCAGTCAGGCAGCAGGTTTTTCACCCGAAATTTTAGCCATTTCCATGGAGGAATGGAAAGAAGTCCGCGCAGCCTTTTCAGCCAAAGCCAAATCTTCTCAAACTGAAAAAGAAGCAGAAGAAAGTCTGATTCCAGAAGGATTTGAATTTTTGGCTGATAAAGTGAAGGTAGAGGAAGACTAAAGAAAGATTTCATGATACAATAAGTTTATGAATAGACAACAATTTATTATCATCGCGCTGTTTACAGCTGCTGAGACCTATTTTTTCAATGAAGCTTGGATGACTGGTCGTTATATTATGGCAGCCTTTTGGGCCATTTTGCTCTTTAGAAATTTCCGAGTTAGTTACTTGATGGGCAAGATTGTAGATGTCATTGACCAGCATTTAAAAGGAAAAGACTAGTCCTCAGCTTCTAGACAAAATCAAAGCCTTTTAGGCTTTTTTTTGTTATACTATAAAAGTATATTTATTGAACTTTTACCGTATTTTCTAGGGAAATCAAGTATGTTTCCAGTAAGCACTGTAAAGGTCTTGAAAAAGAAAGGAACTATCATGTCAGTATTAGAGATTAAAGATCTTCACGTTGAGATTGAAGGAAAAGAAATTTTAAAAGGGGTTAATCTGACCCTGAAAACAGGAGAAATCGCCGCTATCATGGGACCAAATGGTACAGGTAAATCGACTCTTTCTGCAGCTATCATGGGAAATCCAAACTATGAAGTTACCAAAGGTGAAGTCTTGTTTGACGGCGTAAACATCCTTGAGTTGGAAGTGGATGAGCGTGCGCGTATGGGACTTTTCCTTGCTATGCAATACCCATCAGAAATTCCTGGAATTACCAACGCTGAGTTTCTTCGTGCAGCTATGAATGCTGGTAAAGAAGACGATGAGAAGATTTCAGTTCGTGAGTTTATCACTAAATTGGATGAGAAGATGGAATTGCTCAACATGAAAGAAGAAATGGCAGAGCGTTACCTCAACGAAGGTTTCTCTGGTGGTGAGAAAAAACGTAATGAGATTCTTCAACTTTTGATGTTGGAGCCAACATTTGCCCTTTTGGATGAGATTGACTCTGGTCTTGATATTGATGCCCTTAAAGTTGTTTCTAAAGGTGTTAATGCCATGCGTGGTGAAGGCTTTGGTGCTATGATTATCACTCACTACCAACGTCTTTTGAACTACATCACACCAGATGTGGTACACGTCATGATGGAAGGTCGTGTTGTCCTTTCAGGTGGTCCAGAATTGGCTGCTCGTTTGGAACGTGAAGGATACGCAAAACTAGCTGAAGAACTTGGCTACGACTACAAGGAAGAATTGTAATTCCCTCGTATCTTTTAGGAGAAGTAAATGACTAAAGAAAATATTAAACTTTTTTCAGAAATGCACGCTGAACCAAGCTGGTTG
>CAJZGT010000144.1 GCA_916048145.1 uncultured Streptococcus sp. | reverse complement strand
AAAGAAACAAATGACTACTGCCAATAATCTCTTTCTAAATTCTACCAGATGTTCACTGAGGGCAAACATGGAAATAAAGGAGCCTGTCTTGGTCACTGTTTCCATTTGTGACTCCATAAAGGCATTCCACTTTTTGACTGAGGATTTGCTGTGAAGCCAGATTCATGCAAAAATTGAACATACTATTTTTAATTTTTGTAAACCTCAAAAAGGTTGATTTAAAAGGATTTTAAGTCCTTAGGATTTTTTGTCCAACACTACTATTCACGCATCCAAGACAAAATCTTGGCAAAAAGATACAGTAGCAAAGAGTACACCAAACTACCACTTATTATGGGCGGTAGTTTTCTTTTCGTCTAAAATAGAGATAAAAAGATAGGTGGTAGCCTTATGCGTTATGGTTATGTACGAGTATCCACTAAGGAGCAAAATATCAATAAACAAATGTCTGCCTTGGCATTCGAAAATATCCCCCAAAATCAAATTTTTATAGATAGGGCCTCTGGAAAAGATTTTGATAGGACGGAATACCAAAAATTGCTAACAGTTCTACAAGCAGATGATGAGATAGTTATTAAATCAATTGATAGACTCGGACGGAACTACGATGATATTTTAGAACAATGGCAGTTACTCACTAAGACAAAAAAGGTACATATCAGCGTTTTAGATTTCCCACTCTTAAATACTAAAAATACCAGCGATACAATCACTGGTAAACTAATTTCTGATTTAGTTTTACAAGTTCTATCCTATGTGTCGCAAATGGAAAGAGAGCAAATCAAGCAAAGACAACTAGAAGGGATTCGAGAAGCTCAAAAAAGGGGCAAACAATTCGGAAGACCGAAGCTAAATGTTCCACCAAATTTTTATGATTTAGCAAAAAAACACAGACAAAAAGAAATAACTGTTCGTGAAGGAGCAGAAATCTTAGGGGTTTCAAAAAGTACTTTTCATAATTGGCTAAAAAACTATAGTTTTTGTCAAAAAAAGTAGGAAATTTTGGACAACTAGTATCTCACCATTTTTAATTCAAAATAATGAAAAATTTAGTATTTTGATGGATTATATCTTCTTTGTTTATTCTATCAATTTTGTCCATAAAAGTCTACATTATTGGACAAAGGATTTCTTCAAAATAATAGGAGGTCTCTTTAATGAAGACAAAATCTAAAATTAAACTTTTTGCTACTGCTATAATTGCAACTGCTAGTATAGGTGTAGCTGGTGCGATTACGCAATCTAATACTGTTACCGCAAACGAAGTTACAGTTACAGAACGAGACGGGTTCCCAGCAGTGACGTTCGAGACTGATGCAGTATTTAAGAATTTTGAAGAAGCTAATGCATATGCTGAAGGACGTGCTGCTGAAATCTTAGACTCAACTGATGGCTATAAAGATTATTCCTTAACTGCTGGTCCAGCGTTAGACGGAACTTCAAACTACCTTGTTAGTGGTGAAATTCGTGCCTACAAAAATTATTCGGGTGCAAGTGTGACTATCGAACAAGCTAAGAAGAATATCGAAGCTGCTGCTCGTAAGGTAGTTAATGAAGCAAACCCTTCGATTTCAACTACAAAACCTGCTAATCCTACTAAACCTACGGAAGAAGTCAAACCTGTTACTCCTACTAAACCTGCAGAAGAGGTCAAACCTGTTACTCCAGCTAAACCTGTGGAAGAAGTCAAACCTGTTACTCCAGCTAAACCTGTGGAAGATGTCAAACCTGCTAATCCTACTAAACCTACGGAAGAAGTCAAACCCGAAACTCCTACTAAACCTGCAGAAGAGGTCAAACCTGTTACTCCTACTAAACCTGTAGAAGAGGTGAAACCTGAAACTCCAGCTAAGCCTGTTAAAGATGTTAAACCTGAAACTCCAGCTAAGTCTGTGGAAGAGATTAAACCTGAAACTCCAGCTAAGCCTGTGGAAGAGGTTAAACCCGAAACTCCTACTAAACCTGTAGAAGAGGTTAAACCCGAAACTCCTGCTAAATCAGAAAAAGATGTTAAATCTGAAACTCCAGCTAAAACAGAAAACAATAAAAACAACGATAAAAAGACTTTACCAAACACAGGTGAATCAAGATCTACACTTGGCATTATCGGTACTATCCTTTCAATCGCTGGACTAGGATTTATCGTAAAACGTAAACGTGGGTAGAGTGATTAAACAACTGTTAAATACTATCTTACAAACTTAAAAAGTTCTAACATTACAAAATTAGCTATGATTAAAAAAACAACTTTATTTACTATTCTTGCTTTAACTAGCCTAACTCTTGTAGCCTGCCAACAAAAGCAAGAAGCTACTACTTCAGCAAGTACAGAACAAACGAGTTCCACTAGTACGGAATCATCTAGCTCGTCTTCTGAAGTGAAGAAAGCGGATTATAGTTTATATAACGAGGTAATAGAAAAATATTCTCAACCACAAAATAAATCTTCTAAGGATATTAATCCCAAAGCTAACTTAAAAGATAATTCTCCACAAGTATATTCAGATATTGAATACTGCCTATATGATTTTGATAAAAATGGGACGGACGAACTAATCATTGCTCTGAAAATTAAGTCAGGTAAACATGATATTTTAGACATCAGAACGATTCAGAATGATAAAGTTATTCAACTCACTAATGCAGAAAATCATTTAGATTTTATCGGAGAAAAAGTGATTTTTGTCCCTCTTGAAGATGGATATTTTCAACTTTCAAGTGCATCTGACGGTAAACAATCTCACAAGCTCTATAAACTAAATACGAATACACCTGATTTAGAATTACTCACTGAATCAGATACAGAAGCTGGATTAGGAACTAGACCACCACTACTGAACCAAGATACGTTTTCTTGGAAATCTGTAACAAAGCCAATATCAGGAGAATCAACACCTTCACAAGAAATTAAAGGAATGAATATTTCTTCTATCCAAAACGGTGATTTTTCAAGTATCTCTGGTACATGGCGCAATAGTGCCGGTGTAGAACTTGTATTTGATGAACATGGACTGGTTAGTGATAATTCGCAAGTTTCAATTGACCATGCTAAAGAAATTGACTACTATCTTAAAACAAGTTTACTTCCTAAAAATGGAGGAGCTGGTGGTTCTGTCCTTGCCTTTTTACCTGCAGGAATTCCTTTGACAACGGCTATCACTTCTTCACCTGAAAACGGATATAAGGACCCATCCGATATTAGTCAAGATCGACTATGGACAGGACAACAACTTATAGAAGGAAATAGTTCAGGATTTTTCTATAAGGTAGAATAGTCTTGGTAGACTCTTAAACTAGCTCATAAAATATCTATTAACTTTTCATAAATACATATAGGATAAATATTCTTATTTTCTTAGAATATTTATCCTATATTTTTATTACCTTTACATCCCTATCAATATTATCTGAATTCACTCTGAAAAAGATTAGACTTTTAGCCTCAAAATTGATAAAATAAAAAAGAAAATAAGATAAAAGGAAACTATAAATCACCATGATGAACATGCAAAACATGATGCGCCAAGCACAAAAACTTCAAAAACAAATGGAACAAAGCCAAGCTGAACTTGCTGCTATGCAATTTGTGGGCAAATCTGCTCAAGACCTTGTTCAAGCGACCTTAACTGGAGATAAGAAAGTTG
>CAJZGT010000143.1 GCA_916048145.1 uncultured Streptococcus sp. | reverse complement strand
GCCAATTTCACATCATCTACAAAGACATTTTTAGCATCCCAGTAGTTAGGATTTTTCTTGAATTCGATGACAGATTTTGAAACAAAGGATTTCATCAAGAAAGGTCCATTGTACAAAATGCTAGATGGGTCTACCTTTCCAAAATCATCCCCTTTTGATTTCAAGAAATCTGCATTGACTGGGAAGAGAATAGTTGATGTTGTTTTTGAGTTCCAATAAGATTCTGGTCGTGTCAAGGTATATTGAACTGTCTGGTCATCGAGAGCCTTAACTCCAACAGTTGAAAAGTCTGTTGTTTTACCAGTGATATAGTCATCTAAACCAGCAACGGATTCTTGAACTAAGTACAAGGCTTCTGATTTTTTATCAGCCGCATATTTCAAACCAGTTACAAAATCTTGGGCAGTTACAGGAGCATATTCATCCCCATCTGCAGTATACCATTTAGCATCTTTACGCAGTTTGTAGGTATAGGTCAAACCATCCTTGGATACACTCCAATCCTCTGCCAAAGATGGAACATAGTTCCCGTATTGGTCATTTTCCATGAGACCATCTACCAAATTGGTCACAATATCATTGGTTGTTGCACGGTTTTCTGCTAGATAGTTCAAACTAGACGGATCACTGGTATAAACATAGCTATATGTTTTTGACCCTGTGCTTGAATTTCCACACGCACTTAATAAAATACCTGCACTTAACACGACACCTGCAAGTGCTGCATACTTGGCTTTAGACTTTTTCATCTCCAGAACCTCCTGATTTAAATATTTGTCTTATTATACAACTTGAGTTTTATTTAGTCAATGGTTTTTTAAGTAAAATTTAAGAAAAATAAAATTACCATCTACAAATTTTAGTTATCATTCTACAAAATAATAAAAAAGAGAATAATTTAAGCATTTCATGATAGAAATGTTCAAATTATCCCTTTTATTTATAAATATTTTTTAAGTTAACTTTAATTTGATTCGTAAGCGATCTGCTTGGGCTTTTCCAATCACCTTATCCAACAAATGGGTACGAAGACTCATGACTCCGTAAACTCCTCCACCCATGGCACCGACAAGGGCTACATAAAGAAAGCTCCACAAACGTCCACTTGGTTGGAAAACAAATCCAAGTATCCACTGGATGGCACCTACACCGATGAACATAACAAGCGTTAACAAACTGATTAAAATGGTTCGCTTCAAAATCACCTTGCGCTTGACACCTGTTACCGTACAAATATCTCGATACATCAAAATATTAGGAATGATGAGACCGATGGTTGTTGAAATCAAAGGCCCGTAACTGTGGAAGAGAGCAATCGTTGGAAGTTGCAAGACCAGCTTGGCAATGGAACCATAGATAAAATAGAGAACTGCCTTGCGGTTGCGGAACATGGCTTGAAGCATTGGAGACAAGACCATGTACAAGCCTAAAATAGTAGACTGCAAAACTGCAAAAACAAACAAGCTCATGGCCAAACTATCTGGCTTGCCATAGAAGACAGTATAGAGAGGTTCTCCTACCATGACCACTCCAACCGTTGCTGGTAGCAAGAATAAGAAAAGCATGGTAATGCTGTCCTGAACCAGACGAGAAGCCGCCTTCAAGTCCCCCTTGACATAGTTTTCAGTCAAAAGCGGCAAACCGACACTCCCAATCGAAACCCCAACAGAAATCAAAATCATAGTGATTTTATTAGGATTGGCAGAGAAATAAGAAAACATGACAACCAAATCTTCATTACTATAGTTGGTAAACCAGCTCATACTATTGATAAAGGTCATCTGGTCCAAAATCTGGAAAAGCTGGATAGCAGACCCTGTAAGGATAAAAGGAATGGCTTCCTTAATGGTGTCGACCAAAAGACGCTTGCTGTTTATCTTATCTCCTGTTTCAAGGACTCTTTTAAGTAATCCTTCTTTGGCAAGGAAATAGATCAAAACTGCAAAACTAGCTACCATGCCGACAAAGGCAGCAAAGGTGGATTGAGTAACCGCTGCTAGATAATCTCCTGAACCAAGCTTCATAATGATAAAGGTTGCTAAGAGCATCCAGATAACACGAATGACCTGCTCAGCGATTTGGCTCATGGCATAAGGTTTCAGGTTATTCATCCCTTGGAAGAAACCTCGGATAACACTCATAGATGGGAAAATCAAGACCGCCCAAGCCAAGCTCTGCATGATTGGGATCAGGTCTTTCCCTACACCCGACAAATCTGCTAGCCAAGGAGAAAAGACATACAAGACTAAAGCAAAAACCAGACCTAGTCCAGTCATAAAGCCCAAAAAGCTCCGAATCAGGGCAAAGCTATGCTCTTCTTCTCGCATGGTATTATACTTGGCCACTTGCTTAGCCACTGCAACTGGAATCCCTGCTGTTGAAACCAGCAAGAACCAGGCATAGATATTGTAGCCCATGGTAAAGAGACCATTTGCTGTAGCCGCATAAGACCCCATCCAGATATACCAAGGGATGATATAAATGGCACCGAGTAGACGACTGATAAAGTTACTAGCCGTTAGCCAAGCAGTCCCCCGTAACATCTGGGCCTGCTGGTGATTGTTTTCGTTAGACATAGATTCCTCATTTAATTTTAATAACTAGGAAAAATTCCTCATCTTCCATTATAAACTTTTCCTTGTCACTTGTAAATTTACGACTTTCGGTTTACAATAGAAAGTATGATTAAGATTGAAACCGTATTAGATATTTTAAAGAAAGATGGTCTCTTCCGTGAGATTATCGACCAAAGACATTATCACTACAACTATAGCCATGTCGTATTTGACACCATCTGCTATGACAGCCGCAAGGCTAAAGAAAAGAGCCTCTTTTTCGTTAAAGGTGCTGCCTTTAAGAAGGAATTTCTGATTTCCGCCATCTCTCAAGGCCTCGGTTGGTATGTGGCTGAAAAAGACTATGAGGTTGGTATTCCTGCTATCATCGTCAGTGATATCAAGAAAGCCATGAGTTTGGTAGCTATGGAATTTTATGGCAATCCACAGAAAAAACTCAAACTCCTTGCCTTTACTGGTACTAAGGGTAAAACAACAGCAGCCTACTTCGCCTATAACATTTTATCTCAAGGGCATCGACCTGCTATGCTCTCGACCATGAATACAACTCTAGATGGCAAGACTTTCTTTAAGTCTGCATTGACAACCCCTGAGAGTATTGACCTCTTTGATATGATGAATCAAGCTGTGCAAAATGGCCGTACTCACCTCATCATGGAAGTATCCAGTCAGGCCTATCTGGTCAAACGTGTCTATGGTCTAACCTTTGATGTGGGAGTTTTCCTCAATATCAGCCCCGACCATATCGGCCCGATTGAACACCCTAGCTTTGAAGACTACTTCTACCACAAGCGTCTCTTGATGAAAAATAGCCGAGCAGTCATCATTAACAGTGACATGGACCACTTCTCTGTACTAAAAGAACAGGTGGAAGATCAAGACCATGATTTCTACGGTAGCCAGTCTGATAACCAAATCGAGAATTCCAAAGCCTTTAGCTTCTCAGCTACAGGTAAACTCGCTGGAGATTATGATATTCAACTCATTGGCCACTTCAACCAAGAAAATGCAGTTGCTGCTGGACTTGCTTGCCTCCGTCTCGGAGCTAGTCTTGAGGACATCAAAAAAGGAATCG
>CAJZGT010000142.1 GCA_916048145.1 uncultured Streptococcus sp. | reverse complement strand
TTCAATGGGTATCATCTCAGCCTAAAGCACCCCAAATGTCTTTATTATTTAATTATATAAATATTATAACAAACAATTTATTCTAGTTCAAGAAATTGAACTGGAAATACAGTCTTGCATTCACAAAGACAGCAGATCTTTCTTTTGCAAAAAACAAATGTCTTGTTTGATAGATTAGCCATTTGAGCTAAATCTAGGCATAGCTTTTTTAGAAAAGGGAAACTTCCACTTACTTAGAATCCAAGGATAGATACCTATTGTTCACTCATTTCCCGAACAGTTTTTTCTATATTTTTTGCATACGATATTGCTGAAATGATTGAAACACCATCCATATTCGTCTTCATAATGTCTTTAATATGTTTCGTCTGTATTCCACCAATTGCAACTAAGGGCATTTGTGGCAATAGTTTTCTCATCAATTTAAGACCTTCATAACCTATAGCGCCACCAGCATCATCCTTTGACTGGGTATCAAACACAGGACCAACACCAACATAATCTACATATTCAACCTTTGATTGTTGAAATTCTTCCTCGTTTTTTATAGAAAGACCAATTATTTTATCTGGCATCAATTTTCTAATTTCATCAACACCGAGGTCATCTTGTCCTACATGTACGCCATCAGCATCAATTTCCATTGCCAAATCAATATCATCATTAACAATAAATGGAACATTGTATTTTTTACAAAGATTCTGTAGTTTAATTGCTAATTCGACTTTTTCTTTACCTTCTAAAGATCCCTCACCTTTTTCACGAAATTGAAATAAGGTTATACCACCTTTTAAGGCTTCCTCAACGACTCTATATAGATCTTTTCCTTGGCAAGTGGTCGTTCCACAAATAAAATATAGTTTTAGTAATTCTTTATGAAACATTTTACTTCACTCTTTTGAATTCCTTTACATCTTCATCTGTAATCTCATATAAGGCATTTATAAATTCAACTTTAAATGTTCCAGGAAGATGTCCATTTGGACGTTTTTCTGCCATTTCTCCAGCGATATTGTAAACCAACATTGCTGTTTCTAATGATTTCAATTCTTGACCTTTTTCTAGTCCGATAAAGCTTGCTACTACAGCACCTAATAAGCATCCAGTCCCAATAACTTTTGGCATCATGGCACTACCATTATGAATCGTTACCACTTCTCCATTTACCGCGATGGCATCCACTTCACCTGTTACTATTATAGGAATATTGAACTTCTCATTTGCTGCTAAAGCAATTTCGTCAATATTATCTACGCCTGCACTATCTACTCCTTTAGATGCCACATTTATTCCCACTAAAGAAGCGATCTCTCCAGCATTTCCTCTAATCGCTGCGAGTTTGTAATTATTTATTAAATCTTCGGATACTTTTTTTCTATAAGATCCTGCTCCACAAGCTACAGGATCTAAAACTGCTGGGACATTATATTTCTCTGCAATTTTCAGAGCAGCTTGGTATAATTTCCAATTTTCATCTGTCAATGTTCCTATGTTTATTAATAAACCTCCAGCATACTTTAACAAATCCTCTAAATCTGCAGGAAACTCACTCATAGCTGGTGATGCTCCCAGTGCTACTAATCCATTTGCTGTGAAATTTTTTACTACATCATTGGTGATGCAAATGACCAAAGGTGCTTTTTCTTTTAATAATTTTAAACTTGTCATATTGAAATCCTTCCTTTTCACTTTATACGATCTACTGATTTCGATTTATCTCTATCTTTCGTTAAGAAATTTTTTTCATTTTCATTGAATGATCTATGCTCAATGAAAATCAAAGAGCAAACTAGGAAGCTAGCCGCAGGTTGCTCAAAGCACTGCTTTGAGGTTGTAGATAAGACTGACGAAGTCAGCTCAAAACACTGTTTTGAGGTTGTGGATAGAACTGACGAAGTCAGTAACCATATCTACGTCAAGGTGAAGCTGACGTGGTTTGAAGAGATTTTCGAAGAGAATTATCTCATCAAATTTGTAAATATCCTAAACCTTCTCTAGGCGTCATAGCCAATATCAAAAAAGGCTAATTCTAAAGCGACCGCTTGATTCCAGCGTTGCTGAAGTTCTGTCAAATCTTCTAGACCTTTCCCAACACGATTGAGTTCATCAACCAGAAATTGAACCCACTCTGCAAAGAAAGGACCTCTATGGAGATTGATCCATTCCGAATGAATATAGGCTTCAGGTAGTGCCAAATCTTTAGAACCCCAGTCTAAATAGAGACTTTCTGCAATGACCAGCATGACCAAAAGATGAGCATAGTCTGATGAAGCTACTGCCGAATACATAAGCTCCTGAAAGGCTTTTGTTACAGGATGCAAGGTCACTTCCAGATAGTCATTCTCAGATACTTTTAACTCTTTGAAAGCCTTCTGGAAATAACCGTCTTCATCTGCTTCAAGAAAACCTAGTTGCTTGGCAAAACGAAGCTTGGATTCAAGCTGGTCTGCGTGGGCTACGCAAGCACCCAGCATGGATAAGAAGGCATCAAAGAAGTGATAATCTTGAATTAGGTAGTCTTTTAAGACCTTATTCTCAATTGTCCCCGCAAAAAGTTCCTTGACAAAACGATGATTGATTGCAGCTTGCCAATCCTTCTGACTGCTTTTTAATAATTCTCCAACAGTCAAACCTGGCTCAAATGCATAGTCTTGTGTTTCCATATTTACTTTTCCTCTCTTTACTCGTTTGTAATCAACAAAACATCAAGAAAATCCTAGTTTTACTTGACCTTTTTAAAGAAAATCAAGGGCGTTCAAGAAGAGCTACCTAAACAAGCCTATCCAGTTTATATAAACAAAAAAACTCCAATTACAATCAAGAATTAGAGTTGACTTACAAGATTAGATCGTTCATTTCGCCATACGAAAAAACTGTTCACATTTCCCTTCGCCAGTCTTAACTGTATCAGGTTCAATGGGTATCATCTCAGCCTAAAGCACCCCAAATGTCTTTATTATTTAATTACTGCACCAGTATAGCAAAAAATGAAAGCCCTAGCAAGATATTTGATTGCAAAATATATTTATATTGTTTTAAATGGTGATTTATTCCTCCTATAGACGAAGAAAAACCTCCACATCAAGTGGAGGCAAGCTGTTTTATCAATACAATTTTAAGTCGCGTGGGTCAACTGGGAAGGTTGGGTTGTATGGGTTGTGACGGAGTTTGAAGTGTTTGACATCTTCAATAGTCTGAGTTCCAGACAACTGCATGACTGTCTTCAATTCCGCATTCAAATGCTCAAAGACTTGACGCACACCGACACTACCACCGAGGGCCAAACCATAGATGACAGGGCGGCCAATAGCTACCAAGTCTGCTCCTGAAGCCAAGGCTTTAAAGACGTGTTGACCACGACGAATACCTGAGTCAAAGACAATTGGCACGCGTTTATCAACTGCTTCAGCTACTTCTTGAAGTGAGTCAAAGGCAGCTGGTCCACCGTCGATTTGACGACCACCGTGGTTGGTTACCCAGATACCAGAGGCACCTGCAGCAAGCGAACGTTCAACATCCTCACGGCATTGTGGTCCCTTGACATAAACAGGAAGTCCAGAGTATTCAGCGATAAATTCTACATCACGTGGAGACAAACGTTGTTTAGCTGATTTGTAAACAAAGTCCATTGATTTACCAGCACCTTCTGGTA
>CAJZGT010000141.1 GCA_916048145.1 uncultured Streptococcus sp. | reverse complement strand
ACATGCACTATTCCTATCTGGCCTATATTTCCATGGTGCTTTCCTTTATCTTGGCTATTGTTCAATTGTATATCTGGATGAAGCAAGTCAAAACCCACAGTCATCTGAACAGCCGATTGGCAAAGGTGACAAGTGTTGCTCTTCTGGCTATTCCGATTGTCGTCGGTTTAACTTTTCCAACTGTTAGCTTGGATTCTCAGACCGTTTCAGCAAAAGGCTATCATTTCCCCTTATCAGAAGGCACGGATCAAGCCATTCAGACAAGCGAAGGGACGACAAGCCAATATTTGAAACCAGATACCAGTTCTTATTTTTCAAAATCAGCTTATGAAAAGGAAATGCGAACTGCGGCGGATAAATACTTATCCCAAGATAGTATTCAGATCACCAATGAAAACTATATGGAAGTCATGGAGGCTATCTACGACTATCCAGATGAGTTTGAGGGTAAGACAGTCCAGTTCACAGGCTTTGTCTATAATGACCCCAGTCATGCCAATAGCCAATTTCTGTTCCGCTTCGGCATTATCCATTGTATCGCGGATTCTGGTGTCTATGGATTGCTGACCAAGGGAAATACCCGTCAGTATGAGAATAACACCTGGATAACAGCCAAAGGGAAACTGGTCAATCACTATCATAAAGAACTCAAACAAAACCTCCCAACCTTGGAAATCGACAGCTTTTCCAAAGTCGATAAACCAGAAAATCCCTATGTGTATCGCGTGTTTTAAAAAAGTAGCCTGGAAAGGGCTACTTTTTCTATTTAGAAATAAGAATCTAAAGTATGGATAATTTTATATAAAGCTCCGATTTCCTACTCTCCATCCTTCCAATTCCGAGCAATTTCTTCATCTTTCTGAAGTTGGTCTACCAGTTCTTCAACGGAGTCAAATTTGACCATTTCACGGACACGGTCTAGCCAGTAGACAATGACTGTTTCACCGTAAATATCATCTGAAAAATCAAAAATATTGACTTCAAAACGTGGCTCTTCTCCATCGAAAGTAACATTTTTCCCTACACTCGCCATTCCACGATATCTTTTACGCTGCACTTCAATATCAACTACGTAAACACCATCAGCTGGCATATAGGTTCGATCTCTTAAAACTAAGTTTGCTGTTGGGTAACCGATAGTCCGTCCACGAGCATTCCCATGAACAACCATTCCACGTGACGGTAGAGGAGTGCCAAGTAAATGACCAGCTTCCCTGACATCTCCATCAAGAATAGCTTGACGAATACGAGTAGAACTAATTTTCCCCTTTTCATCCTCAACGGGAGGAACAATGATGATTTCTCCATCAAAATAGTCCTTCAAATCATCCGCAGTTTTCTTATCAGAACCAAACGTGTAATCAAATCCCGCTACAATAATCGCTGGTTTTAAAGCTCTAACATAGGTATCAAAGAACTCTTGACCCGTTAAACTAGCAAATTTACTACTAAAGTCAAGTAAGAAAAGAGCCTCTACTCCATGCCATTTCATCTTATGTTCTCGTTCTTCATGGCTGACAATATGAAGCATTAATTCTGGCTTGTACGGTTGCAAAGCAAGCTTAGGGGACTCTGTAAATGTCATCACGACAACTGGTAGATAATCTTTCATAGAAGCCTTACTAGCTACTTCAAAAAGCTTCTGATGTCCCTTATGAATACCGTCAAAATATCCTAATACAAGAACTGTTTTATCCGGTACTGCGATGTCTTTTTCATTTTTTATAGGTACTGTTGTAATCATGAAACTATTATATCATAGAGAAAGCCTTTTCGCTAAAAGGAAAGCCCAAATGTCGTTTTTTGCCCCTGAACTGACTTTAAAAAATCATTCAAGATGTTAGTTTTAAAAAATAGCATCCCCTAAGAGATGCTATCGTTTGGTAACTAGTCTACTGTTTCTTCCAAATCTTTTAACTTCACCGAAACAATTTTTGAGACACCTGATTCTTGCATGGTCACTCCATAAATAGAATCGGCTGCTGCCATGGTTCCCTTACGGTGGGTTACGACGATAAACTGGCTGTCCTTGTCAAAACGGTTGAGGTAATCCCCGAAACGTTTAACATTGGCTTCGTCAAGTGCAGCCTCTACCTCATCCAAGATAACAAACGGGATAGTCTTAACTCGAATGATAGAGAAGAGCAAAGCAAGAGCTGATAAGGCTTTTTCACCACCACTCATGAGGTTAAGCGACTGGATTTTCTTACCAGGAGGTTGAACAGAAATCTCAACCCCAGCTGTCAGCAAGTCTCCCTCAGTCAAAATGAGGTCCGCCTGACCTCCGCCAAACATCTGCTTGAATGTCATTTTAAAGGACTCACGAATGGCTTCAAAGGTTGATTTAAAGCGTTCCTTGACCTCATCATTCATCTCTGTAATGGTTTCAAGGAGCAGATTTTTCGCTGACAAAATATCATCTCGCTGGCTATTGAGGAAATCCAGACGGCTGTGAACTTCTTCGTACTGTTCAATAGCATCCAAATTGACAGGACCCAGCGAGCGAATAGCCTTCTCTAAATCTTTAACCTCTTGCTCTGCCAGATTGAGATTTTCCAACTCATGAGACTTTTCTAAAGCTTCAGTATAGCTAATCTGATACTGGTCTGTTAATTGAGCTTGTAGATGGCGCAAGCGCTCGCTGACCTTTTCTTTCTTGGCTTCAGCACGAGTTTGCTTGCGAATCCACTCTTCATTCTGCTGGCGAGCCTGATCCAAATGACTAGCAATATCATCCAGTTGACCTTCAATATCATCCAACTCAAACTGCTTGCGAATCAAACCTTGTTGGAGGTTTGTTTTCTGCATTTTGGCTTCTTCCGCCTGTTGACTGAGCAATTCTGCATCAACCTTCTCAAGATTATCAACCTTTTCTTGGAGAAGGCGCTGAATTTCCTCTTGTTCAATATCCAGATTATCTAATTCCTTGCCTAGACGGTCAATGTCAGCCACTTCATATCGTTTTTGCCCTTGCAGTTCTGTCTTAAGCAGGCGAGCTTGCGCTACCTCTTCCTGCAAATTTTGATAGCGTTCTTGGATGGCATTTTTGTTAGACTTAATCTCTTCAATCTCAGCTTCCAGATTTTGCTTATCACTGGCGATAGTAGCAAGGCGCTCTTGGCATTTTTCCTTATCCGCTTGCCAATCTCCTTCAGAAAGACGATCTAATTCCTCTTCTTGAAGTTTCCAAAGAGTTTCTAGCTCTTCAACTTGCTGACTGGTCTGCTGATAAGCGAGGGACAAGCCTTGCTCCTGAATACGAGTCTGCTCACCCTGAGATTTGATAATTTCTAATCTTTCTGTCAATCTAGCCATCTCATCTTGTAAGGTCTTCAAAGTCGCCTCTTCTGAACGCAAGATTGCTTCTTCTTCAGCAATTTCTTTTTGTAATTGCTCCAGTTCTGGCTTGATAAAAATACTGTTGTTCTGGCGATTGGCTCCACCTGCATAGGAACCACCTGTGCGCAGCTCTGTCCCATCCAGTGTCACCATGCGAACCTGATAACGAACGTGACGAGCTGCTGCACGCGCATGTTCCACGGTATCAAAAATAGCCGTCGTAGCTAGCAAATTCTTAAAAATAGCTTCCAGTCTAGTGTCGAATGTCACCAACTCATCTGCCATCCCAAGGAAACCTGGGCTTGCAGCGATAGCATCTT
>CAJZGT010000140.1 GCA_916048145.1 uncultured Streptococcus sp. | reverse complement strand
CCTTGATAGATTTCTTTTCGGCTAAGTGTTTTTTCTTCAAATTCCATGATAGGCTCCTACTGATTCTTAGGATGATGAGGAAGGCGAGTTGCATATTCGTCTTTATTGACCTGACGACCACGACCAATAGCAATCGCATCTGCTGGCACGTCTTTAGTAATAGTTGAACCAGCTCCAACGAGGGAATTGTCACCTAACTCAACTGGCGCAATAATGGTTGAATTTGAACCAACAAAGACATTGTTACCGATGACTGTCTTGTATTTGTTTTTGCCGTCATAGTTGACTGTAATGGTTCCTGCACCAAAATTAACGTTGCTACCCACTTCACAGTTTCCGATATAAGTCAAATGACCAGCCTTAGTATTCTCGCCGATAGAAGAAGCTTTAACCTCAACAAAGTTTCCAATATGGACTTGAGCACCCAGACTTGAACCTGGACGAATGTGGGCGTAGGGACCGACTGTCACACCGTCTGCAACACTACTTTCCTCAATCATAGAGTTGGTAATGACAGCTCCTGCTCCGATAGTGCTATCCACTACATATGTTCCATTTGTCAAAACAGTCTCAGCACCAATTTTCGTTTTCCCCTTCAAGGTAACATTGGCTTCGATTTGAACTTCAGGAGCAATCTCAACATCAATATCGATATAAGTTGCTTCTGGATTGACAAAGCTAACACCGTTGACCATGTGCTGTTGATTGATGCGGCGACGCATAACCGACTCAGCAGTCGCAAGAGCCACGCGGTCATTTACCCCAAGACTTTCATCAAAATCTTTCAAAGTATAAGCGCCAACTTTTTCACCAGCTTCACGGAAAATGCCAATGACATCTGTAATATAGTATTCGCCTTGAGCGTTATTGGTATTAATATTTTTCAAAGCTTCAAACAAACGCTCATTGTCAAAAACGTAAGTTCCAGTGTTGATTTCCTTGATTTGTTTTTCAAAATCTGTAGCATCCTTCTGCTCAACAATGCGAAGAACTTCAGCATTGTCATTACGAACAATTCGTCCATAGCCAAAAGGATTATCTGTTTCAGCAGTCAAGATAGTGGCCACATTTTTATGATTGATGTGGAAATCAATCAAGTTTTTCAAACTTTCACCAGTGATTAAAGGAGTATCTCCTGCAATAACCAAGGTGTGACCTGACAAACCTTCTAAGATAGGCTCTGTCATCATAACTGCATGTCCAGTACCCAACTGTTCAGATTGAGTCACAAATTCTGTCTGTCCAGCCAAGACCTGCTCAACCAATTCTGCCTTGTGTCCCACAACTGTTACTGTCTTTTCAGGTTGGATAGCTCCCACACTACGGAAAACATGTTCCAACATAGAAATACCCGCAACCTTGTGCAACACTTTTGGCAAATCAGATTTCATACGAGTACCTTTACCCGCTGCTAAAATAATGGCATAATTTGACATAATCTTCTCTTTTCTCTAGAAATTCCCTTTTATTATACCATATTTCAAATCATTCCGCGATCTTGAATGAAAAAATGCTCCAAAGTCCCTTCCCTAACCCATTTTTTAAGTATTTTTTTTGATTTTTTTTCATTTTTAAGGTAAAATGATGAAATATGAGAAAGAAAATTAATCCGCTTATTTTATTTAGTTTTTTTGGGATTATAATTTTCATTTTAATCCTGAATCGCCCTCGTTTTGAAGACCATCCCGTAAAAACAAAATCCAATATCGCCCAAGTAGAGACACAAGCACTACATAATATAGATAAACCGGTGATTGATGTTTCTGGTTGGCAGCGTCCTGAGGAAATTAATTACGATACTCTGTCTCAAAACATTTCTGGAGCTATCGTTCGAGTCCATAGTGGCGCTCAATCTTCAAAAGAAAACGATGCTTCCTTTGTTAATGGGGTAGATAAGGCCTTTAAAACCCATATTACCGAGTTTCAAAAACGAAATGTCCCAGTTGGTGTCTATGCCTTTGTAGCTGGAAAAAGTGTCCAAGAAATGGAAAAGGCCGCTGAAGTTTTTTATAACGCTTCATCTCCATACAGCCCTAGCTACTATTGGCTAGATGTAGAAGACAAAACCATGTCCAATATGAACGAAGGGGTTGAAGCCTTTCGGGCAAAGCTAGAATCACTAGGTGCTAAGAATATCGGAATCTATGTTGGGGTTTACTTCATGGAAGAACACAGTATTGATACTGACAAGTTTACGTCTGTTTGGATTCCTTCTTATGGTTCTGACTCAGGATTTTACGAGGCAACTCCTAAGACTGATTTAGATTACGATATCCACCAGTACACTTCTAAAGGAAAAATTGCTGGCTTTGACCACGATTTGGATATCAACGTTATCTCTTCCCTAAAAAATAAAGAAGAAACCTTTAGAAAACTCTTTTTAAAACCTTAAAAGCATTTGTTTATCATTTGCTTTTTCTTTTTGTGTTTGATTGTGATACAATATAGTAAGGATTTTTTGAAATAGAAATAGTTGGAGGAAAAATATGCTCTCATGGTTAGCACGTATTATTAAAGGGATTGTCATTGCTCTTGGATTTATTCTACCGGGAATTTCCGGAGGGGTTCTAGCAGCAATCCTAGGAATTTATGAACGGATGATTGGATTTCTGGCCCATCCCTTTAAGGACTTTAAAGAAAATGTTTTGTATTTTATACCAGTTGCCATCGGTATGCTTCTGGGAATCGGCTTATTTTCTTACCCGATTGAATACCTACTTGAAAATTATCAGGTCTTTGTCTTATGGAGCTTTGCGGGCGCCATCATTGGTACAGTTCCTAGCCTCCTCAAAGAATCAACTCGAGAATCTGACCGAGACAAGATTGATTTAGCTTGGTTCTGGATAACCTTTATCATTTCTGGATTAGGACTCTATGCCTTAAATTTTGTCGTTGGAACCTTAAGTGCCAGCTTTCTTAATTTCGTCCTAGCAGGTGCACTGCTGGCTCTTGGCGTATTAGTTCCTGGCCTCAGTCCATCAAATCTACTTTTAATTTTGGGACTCTATGCTCCTATGTTGACTGGTTTTAAAACCTTTGACCTCTTGGGAACCTTCTTCCCGATTGGAATCGGGGCAGGTGCAACTCTCATCATTTTTTCAAAATTGATGGATTATGCCTTAAACAACTACCACTCACGCGTCTATCATTTCATCATCGGTATCGTCCTTTCAAGTACCCTTTTGATTTTGATTCCAAATGCAGGAAACGCTGAGAGTATCCAATACACAGGACTTTCTCTTGTCGGGTATGTCATCATCGCCTTCTTCTTTGCACTGGGAATCTGGCTTGGTATTTGGATGAGTCAATTGGAGGACAAGTATAAATAATGGCAAAAAAAGTTAAAATCAAGAAAACATTGGTAGAACAAATCCTATCTAAAGCAGCTATCCCACACCAGGGGATTCAAATCAATGCCCTAGAAGGAGAGATGCCTCAAGGTTATGAACGAGATCAGATTTTCAAAACCTTGGCTCTTTTGGGAGATAAAACAGGACCGATTATCGGAATTGTGCCTATCACTCAACACTTGTCGGAAAAGAAACTAGCCAAAATTTCTGGCAATAAAAAAGTGAGCATGATTCCCCAAAAGGACTTGGAAAAAACAACAGGTTATATTCATGGAGCCAATAATCCTGTCGGAATTCGTCAGAAACACAATTACCCCATTTTTATCGATAAGATCGCTCTAG
>CAJZGT010000139.1 GCA_916048145.1 uncultured Streptococcus sp. | reverse complement strand
TTGGAGTTGTAGCGATTTTCAGTTACCAATTGCCAAAAGCAGACAAAAACTTTGCGGATGCTGGTGTGAAATTGGTGACACTTTCAAACTATAGCGAGCTTATCCATCTAGCCCAAGAAGAAGGTTACATCACACCAGAAGGACTCGACCTTCTAAAACGCTTTAAAGAAGACCAAGAGAATTGGCAAAATGCCTAAAACATAGAAAATCAGGTAGTCACTAGGATTACCTGATTTCTTTTTGTGATTTCATTGAGTATTAGTCAACTTTTCCGCCCTCAACAACAAGGTCATCTGCTTTAGCAGCGTCACCGTAGGTTGGATGAAGTGTTTTTTCATAGGCCTTGTGGAAGAAGTTTTCCTTACCTAATTTTTCAATATCTTTATTGATGAAGTCTAGCAATTCTTGGTTGCCTTTTTGAACTGCTGCTGCAATGGTATCTGGATTACCGAGGGAAGTAATTCCTACTTCAAATCCTTTGTTTTCAAGCGCCCAAGCTAGGACTTCCGTATTGTCAGTAGAGAAGGCATCTCCACGTCTGTCAAGAAGGGCTTGGTAGGCATCGCTATATTGGTCGTATTTTTGGAGTTTTACTTCTGGGTGATTCTTTTCAAAATAAGTCTCAGCAGTTGTTCCTTTTGTAACAATCAAGGTTTTGCCTTCTAATTGTTTGACATCTGTAATGAGACCGGTCTTAGGTGATACGACTCCAAGAGAAACTTTCATGTATGGAAGGGCAAAATCAACTTGTTTCTTGCGTTCGTCAGTCACTGTAAAGTTGGCAAGGGTAATATCCACCTTGTTTGAAATCAAGTATTCAGCACGGTTGGCAGCATCGACTGAAACGTATTTAACCTTGACACCAAGGTCCTGAGCCAGTTGGTTCCCAAGTTCAATATCGTAACCTTTGTAGGAACCGTCATTATCAACGTAACCAAATGGTTTCTTGTCTCCAAATACAGCTATTCGTAGCTCACCGCTTTTTTTGATTTCATCGATTGTGCGGGCCTTGGCAGTGGTTTTACCTGACGATGCAGCACCATTTCCACCTGAGCTACAAGCTGTGATAAAGATAAGGGCAAAGGCAAGTGCTAAAACAGTTAAAAGTGGTTTGAGTAGTTTCATAAAAATCTCCTTTATAGATATGAGCCAAATTGGCTAAAGTCAAAGACGTTTAAAAATTCCTGAGCTCGTTTGGTTTGAGGATTGGTAAAGAAGGCTTGAGCCGTTCCTTCTTCAGCGATTTTCCCTTGGTCGAGGAAGATAATGCGATCGGCAATGGCTTGGGCAAACTGCATTTCGTGGGTTACTAAAATCAAGGTACGGCCTTCTTGGGCCAAGTCATTGATAAGTTCCAGAACCTCACGCACCATTTCTGGATCCAGCGAAGCAGTCACTTCGTCAAAGAGGATAATTTCTGGGTGCATGAGGAGGGCACGGACAATTGCAACCCTTTGCTTCTGTCCACCAGATAATTGACGCGCAAAGCTATGTTGTTTTTCTAGCAAACCGACACGCTCCAGTAGTTGCAGAGCTTCTTCCGTTACTTCTTTCTTGTCGCGACCTTGAGCCTTGATAGGACCTAGGATGAGGTTTTGTAGGACATCCAGATGGGGAAAGAGTTCATAACTTTGAAAGACCATGCCAATCTTTTGGCGAACTAGGTGAAAGTCTTTTTTATTTTCAACGATAGACTGACCATCCAGCAGGATATCTCCACCTTGAATACTTTCTAAGCCGTTGAGACAACGAAGGAGGGTACTTTTCCCACAACCAGAGGGTCCTAGAATGACGACAACTTCCCCTTTATTGATTTGTAGGGATAGACCTTGGAGGATGGGATTGTCTCCGAAGGATTTTTTGAGTTCCTTGATTTCTAAGATAGTTTCAGACATTTAGTTCCTCCAATGTTTTTCTAGGTGAGTGGATAGTTTGGAAATAGGAAAGCAGACTGCGAAATACAAGACCAGAATGGTTCCATAAATCCAAAAGGAAGCGGTTGGGATAGTCAAGCGATTGCTATCGATGATTTGCTGTCCAACCTTGGTCACTTCAACTACCCCAATCAAGACAACCAAGGAAGTGGTTTTGATCATCCGAGTGACAAGGTTGATGGCTTGTGGTAGCAATCTTCTCAAGACCTGTGGGATGATGATGTGGTAGTAAAGTTGAACATTTGTCAAACCTAGTGCCTGTCCACTTTCAAACTGATGCTTAGGGAGGGAAGTGATGGCTCCACGGACCAAGTCCCCCATTTCAGCTGTTCCCCAGAGGGTAAAAACGATAATAGCTGAAGTCTCACCTGAGATATTAATATTAAAGTTTCGAGCCAAGCCGAAATAAACGATAAAGAGCAACACCAGCTGGGGCATGATACGGATAAATTCCAGATACAATCGTGTTAAAAATCGTATGATTCTAGAATGGGAGGTCATGATGATTCCCATGACTGTTCCGAACATCATGGATAAGAGGACAGACAGGATAGAAATGCCAATTGTGACACCTAATCCCTGTAAGATTCTCAGGAGATTATTTCCCTGAAAGAGTACTTGGATTCCCGAATCCTGCATGGCGGAGCCTCCTTTCTATCCAGCTAAAGACTAGTGAGATGGGTAGAAGCATCATCAGATAAGCAACTACCAACATAGTTAGCGCAATGTCTGTCTCATAGTAGAGCCCAATCAAGTCCTTGGCGACGTACATGAGGTCGGCCAAAGCTACTGCTGAGAAAACAGAGGTTTCCTTGATGAGGAAAATGACATTGGCACTAAAAGACGGTAGGGCCACCGCTGTTGCTTGCGGAAGAACCACATAGCGAAAGACCTGTAGAGGTGTCAGACCGATTGCTAATCCAATCTCCTGCTGGGTTTGACTGACGGATTCCAGCCCACTTCGGAAAGATTCTGCCATATAGGAGCCTCCTAAAAAGACCAGTCCTAAAGTGGCACAGACTTCTGAAGATAGGACAATCCCGATTCGGGGAAGACCGAAGTAGAGAAAGAAGAGTTGAATCAAAAGGGGCGTATTACGTGACAATTCAATGTAGGCTGTCGCTACTTGCGCCAGAACAGGGATTCGATAATGTCGGATGATACTAACGATTAAACCGAGCAGAAAGGATCCCAAAATTCCCCAAACTGCAATATGCAAGGTCAGAAAGAATGCCTTTTGATATAGTGGTAGATATTGTTCAACAATGGACCAATCCAAAAATAGAACCTCCCATCTAGAAATAATACAGTTATTGTAGCACTTAAAATCTCCTTTGAATAATATGTATTTTTTATTGCTGTTATAGGGATTTTTTATCATAGTCCTAGAATTTCTGAAATTTTCAAACAAAATATTTGAAAAATTTTGAAAAAAGAGTTAAGATATTTTTGTAATATACAAAGTAAACGCTTACTTATTAAGGAGGGCATTTTATGTCATACAAAACAAGCAATGCAGAAGGTCATGTAGATTTCATCAATACCTATGATTTGGAGCCAATGGCGCAACAAGTTATTCCTAAAGCAGCATTTGGCTATATCGCTAGTGGGGCGGAAGATACCTTTACTTTACGTGAGAATATTCGTGCCTTTAACCACAAACTCATCGTTCCTCATACTCTTTGTGATGTTGAAAATCCAAGTACAGAGATTGAATTTGCAGGTGAAAAATTGTCTTCACCAATCATTATGGCGCCTGTTGC
>CAJZGT010000138.1 GCA_916048145.1 uncultured Streptococcus sp. | reverse complement strand
AAGCGCTAGGTTTTTACGAATAAAGAAGTATGAAAGTAAATCCAAATTATCTCGGCCGCTTGTTTATTGAGAATGAATTATCAGAAGAGGACCGTCAGTTAGCGGAGAAACTTCCAGCAATGAGAAAGGAGAAGGGGAAATTTTTCTGTCAACGTTGTAATAGTACTATTCTAGAAGAATGGTATTTGCCTATCGATGCTTACTATTGTCGGGAGTGCTTAATTATGAAGCGAGTTAGGAGTGATCAATCTTTATACTATTTTCCGCAGGAGGATTTTCCGAAGCAAGATGTTCTTAAATGGAGTGGTAAATTAACTCCTTTTCAAGAGAAGGTATCACAGGGACTGATTCGAGCAGTAGACAAGCAGGAGCCAACGTTAGTTCATGCGGTTACAGGAGCTGGAAAGACAGAAATGATTTATCAAGTAGTGGCCAAAGTGATTGATGAAGGTGGTGCAGTATGTTTGTCCAGTCCTCGCATAGATGTTTGTTTGGAGCTATACAAGCGCCTGCAACAGGATTTTTCTTGCGAGATAGCTTTGTTACACGGAGAATCAGAAGCTTATTTTAGAACACCACTAGTTGTTGCGACAACTCATCAGTTATTGAAGTTTTATCAAGCTTTTGATTTGCTGATAGTGGACGAAGTAGATGCTTTTCCTTACGTTGACAATCCCACGCTTTACTGTGCTGTCAAGAATAGTGTAAAGGAGAATGGCTTGAGAATCTTTTTAACAGCGACTTCGACTGATGAGTTAGATAGGAAGGTTCGCATAGGAGATCTAAAACGATTGAGCTTGCCAAGACGATTTCATGGAAATCCGTTGATTATTCCTAAACCTGTCTGGTTATCGGATTTTAATCACTATTTAGAGAAAAATCGGTTGTCACCAAAGTTAAAGTCCTATATTGAGAAACAGAGAAAGACAGCTTATCCGTTACTCATTTTTGCTTCAGAAATTAAGAAAGGGGAGCAGTTAAAAGAAATCTTACAGGAGCAATTTCCTAATGAGAAAATTGGCTTTGTATCTTCTGTAACAGAAGATAGATTAGAGCAGGTACAAGCTTTTCGAGATGGAGAACTGACAATACTTATCAGTACGACAATATTGGAGCGTGGAGTTACCTTCCCTTGTGTGGATGTTTTCGTAGTAGAGGCCAATCATCGCCTTTTTACCAAGTCTAGCTTGATTCAGATTGGTGGACGAGTTGGGCGAAGCATGGATAGACCGACAGGAGATTTGCTTTTCTTCCATGATGGGTTAAATGCTTCAATCAAGAAGGCAATTAAGGAAATTCAGCAGATGAATAAGGAGGCGGGTCTATGAAGTGCTTATTGTGTGGGCAGACTATGAAGGCTGTTTTAACTTTTAGTAGTCTCTTACTTCTGAAGAATGATGACTCTTGTCTTTGTTCAGATTGTGACTCTACTTTTGAGAGGATTGGAGAAGAAAACTGCCCAAACTGTATGAAAACAGGGTTGTCAACAAAGTGTCAAGATTGTCAATTTTGGTGTAAAGAAGGAGTTGAGGTCAGTCATAAAGCGATTTTTACTTACAATCAAGCTATGAAGGATTTTTTCAGTCGGTATAAGTTTGACGGAGACTTCCTTTTAAGAAAAGTGTTCACTTCATTTTTAAGTGAGGAGTTGAAAAAGTACAAAGAGTATCAATTTGTCGTAATTCCCCTAAGTCCTGAAAGATTGCTTGAGAGGGGATTTAACCAGGTTGAAGGTTTAGTTGGAGCAGCAGGATTCTCGTATTTGGATTTATTAGAGAAAAGAGAAGAGCGGGCCAGTTCTTCTAAAAGTCGTTCAGAACGCTTGAAGACAGAACTTCCTTTCTTTATTAAAAGTGGAGTTACTATTCCTAAAAAAATCCTACTTATAGATGACATTTACACTACTGGAACAACTATAAATCGTGTGAAGAAACTGTTGGAAGAGGCTGGTGCTGAGGATGTCAAAACATTTTCCCTTGTAAGATGAGGAAAAAATTTGCAAAACTAAAATGAAAGCGTTATAATGAAATCAGAAAAACAAAAATGTTTAGAAAGAAGGTACTCATATGATTAAATATAGTATCCGTGGTGAAAACCTAGAAGTAACAGAAGCAATTCGTGATTATGTAGTTTCTAAACTCGAAAAGATCGAAAAGTATTTTCAAGCTGAACAAGAGTTGGATGCTCGAGTAAACTTGAAGGTGTATCGTGAAAAAACGGCTAAAGTGGAGGTGACGATTCCGCTTGGCTCAATTACTCTTCGTGCAGAAGATGTGTCTCAAGATATGTATGGTTCAATTGACCTTGTAACTGATAAAATTGAACGTCAGATTCGTAAAAATAAAACAAAAATCGAGCGTAAAAATAAAAATAAGGTAGCAACTAGTCAATTATTTACAGATGCATTGGTGGAAGATTTAAATGTTGTCCAATCTAGAGTTGTTCGTTCAAAACAAATTGATTTAAAACCAATGGATTTGGAAGAAGCTATTCTACAGATGGATTTGTTGGGACATGATTTCTTTATCTATGTGGATGTTGAAGATCAGACAACCAATGTGATTTATCGTCGTGAGGATGGAGAAATTGGTCTGTTAGAGGTTAAAGAATCTTAAAATTGAAATGACTAATTAAAGTGGTTTACACCAGTGTAAACCACTTTTGTATTGCATCATTACACAAGGCATAAATGGAGGTAGTCATGAAAGACGTAGTTATTGTTTCGGCAGTGCGAACTCCTCTAGGTTCCTTTGGCGGGAGCTTAAAGAATGTTTCTGCTGTTGATTTGGGATCTTTAGTAATTAAGAGTGCTTTGGAAAAAGCGAATATTAAACCAGAGCAGGTAGATGAAGTAATTATGGGGAATGTTCTAGGCGCAGGTTTAGGCCAAAATGTGGCTCGCCAAATGAGTATTCATGCTGGGCTTCCTGAATTTACACCAGCCTTTACCATTAATAAGGTTTGTGGTTCCGGTTTGAAGGCAGTTCAGTTAGCTGCTCAAGCAATTCAGTGTGGGGATGCAGATATTATTGTTGCTGGTGGTGCAGAAAACATGAGTCAAGCTCCATATGTTTTGCCAAACTTTCGCTGGGGTGGCCGTATGGGAGATTCGAAAGTGGTAGATACCATGATTAAGGACGGTTTGTCTGATGCCTTTAACGAATACCATATGGGGATTACAGCTGAGAATGTGGCCAAAGAATATGATATTAGTCGAGATATTCAAGATGCTCTTGCTTTGGAATCACAAAAACGAGCAGTAGCGGCTATAGAGTCTGGACGCTTTAAAGAAGAGATTGTGCCAGTGGTCATTACTCAACGTAAAGGCGATCCTATCGTCTTTGATACAGATGAATTTCCTAGAAAAGATGCTAGCTTGGAGAGTCTGTCTGAGCTAGGTCCTGTTTTCAAAAAAGACGGCTCTGTCACAGCGGGAAATGCTTCAGGAATCAATGACGGGGCAGCAGCTGTCTTAATCATGAGTGCTGAAAAAGCTGAAGAATTAGGACTCCCAGTGATTGCTCGCATTCGTTCGTATGCAAGTGCAGGTTTGGATCCTAAGATTATGGGATGTGGACCGATTTATGCGACTCGCAAGGCACTTGAAAAATGCAATTTGACAGTTGATGATCTTGACTTGATTGAGTCAAATGAAGCCTTTGCTGCTCAGGCTTGTGCGGTTGGGAAAACACTTGGTTT
>CAJZGT010000137.1 GCA_916048145.1 uncultured Streptococcus sp. | reverse complement strand
CCTAGTTTGCTTTTTGATTTTCATTGAGTAAAAATATAAAAAGCAACAGCTGTTTTAGTTGTTGCTTTTTAGGTAGCTAGGATTTTATCCCAGGTTTTGTCTCTTATTTCTCAACGCGTGATTTGTTGTCGATATCAGTAAGGATAGCTTCAACAAAGTCATCAACTGAGACAGTTTGTGTTTCTTTTTGGCCATAGCGACGAACGTTAACAGTTCCGTCTTCCATTTCCTTGTCTCCAACAATCAATTGGTAAGGAATCTTGCTGGTTTGTGACGCACGGATCTTAAACTGCATTTTTTCATTGCGTTCATCTACGTCTGCACGGACACCACGGTCACGGAGTTTTTTAGCCACTTCCCATGCGTAGTCCACGTGTTTTTCGTTAGATACTGGGATGAGGGTTACTTGGTGTGGTGCAAGCCATGTTGGGAAGGCACCCTTGTAGTTCTCAATCAAGATAGCTGTGAAGCGTTCCATAGTTGAGATAACCCCACGGTGAATCATAACTGGACGGTGCTCTTCACCATCAGCTCCGATGTATTTGAGGTCGAAGCGTTCTGGAAGCAAGAAGTCAAGTTGGATAGTAGAAAGGGTTTCTTCTTTTCCAAGGGCTGTCTTAACTTGGATATCCAATTTTGGTCCGTAGAAGGCTGCTTCACCTTCGGCTTCAAAGTAGTCCACACCCATTTCATCAAGAGCTGCACGAAGCATAGTTTGGGCATTTTCCCACATCTCATCGTTATCAAAGTACTTGTGAGTATCTTGAGGGTCACGAAGAGAGAGGCGGAAGCGGTATTCAGTCAAGTTGAAATCTTCATAAACATCGATAATCAACTGAAGGGCACGTTGGAATTCTTCTTGGATTTGTTCTGGAGTCACAAAGAGGTGACCATCGTTGAGAGACATTTCACGCACACGTTGAAGACCAGTGAGGGCACCAGATTTTTCGTAACGGTGCATCATACCGATTTCAGCGATACGGATTGGCAATTCACGGTAAGAGTGAACATGGTGTTTGAAGACTTGGATGTGGTGTGGGCAGTTCATTGGACGAAGGACAAATTCTTCCCCGTCACCCATGTCCATAGTTGGGAACATGTCTTCTTGGTAATGATCCCAGTGACCAGAAGTCTTGTAAAGCTCTACAGAAGCAAGTGGTGGAGTGTAAACGTGTTGGTAGCCAGAAGCCAACTCTTTGTCGACGATGTAGCGTTCCAATTCACGACGGATAGTCGCACCATTTGGCAACCAGAATGGAAGTCCTTGACCAACCTCTTGAGAAATCATGAAGAGGTCAAGCTCTTTACCAAGTTTACGGTGGTCACGTTCTTTGGCTTCTTCACGCATTTGAAGGTAGTTCTTCAAGTCTTTCTTGTCAAACCAAGCTGTACCGTAGATACGTTGCATCATAGCGTTGTCGCTATTTCCACGCCAGTAAGCACCAGCTACGTTAAGAAGGTGGAAAATTTGGATGCGACCAGTTGATGGGACGTGAGGACCACGGCAGAGGTCCACGTATTCACCCTGACGGTAGATAGTTAAACCACCCTCGTCTTCTGAGTGTTCTTCAATCAATTCTAATTTGTAAGGGTCATTTTTGAAGATTTCACGTGCCTCATCTTTAGTCACTTCTTCACGGATAGATGGGAAGTTTTCTTTAACGATTTTTTGCATTTCTTCTTCGATACGAGGAAGGTCTTCGTTGGAGATTTGACCAGCAGTATTGTCAGTATCGTAGTAGAAGCCATCTTCGATAGCTGGACCAACACCCAAGTGAATGTCTGGGAAAAGGCGACGAGCGGCTTGGGCAAACAAGTGAGCAGCTGAGTGACGTAGGATTGGAAGGGCATCTTCGTGATCAGGTGTCACGATTTCTATGCTTCCATCTTCAGTGATAGCACGAGTCGTATCGATGAGTTTGCCGTTGAATTTACCAGCCAAGGCTTTTTTAGCTAGAGAATTGCTGATAGATTGGGCAATTTCAAAAGTAGTAACGCCAGATTCGAATTCACGAACAGCGCCATCTGGGAAAGTAATGTTAATCATGATGTTCTCCTTACTTATATTATTGACGAATGTGTTAACCCTATTCTGAAAACAGGGACAGAGGATTGTGAAAGCTAGAAAAACAAAAAGCGACATCCTCGAAAGGACGTCGCAACGTGGTTCCACCTTCATTTATGTTCCTCAAAAGAGAGGGACACCTCTGATTGGCTCTAACGTGGCCACCGTTTTATGTTTGCATAAAAGTCAGTAGAGTAGTATCAGTTTAGGCTTTCTATGCGTTTCCAGCAACCACGCACTCTCTAGTAGAAAGGGACTAAGTGACTTGTCTCTATGGATTATTATAGCATGATTGTGAAAATTTTCAAGATATTTGTAGATTTTTTTGAATTTTCTTCATTAAAAAGTGCTTGCTATGCTTTGTTAGGAGTAATGTGAAATCATCTTTTTGATAAGTCTGTACCTTGATAAAAGTAGTGTTCTGGATTTAGTAAGAGTGAGTCAAAGGTAACCATTATACAGTATTTTTTGTTATAATATTAAAAAGATATATAAGAGGAAATGAGGAGAAAGAATGACAAAAATAGCTCTTCTTTCAGATATTCATGGAAATACTACAGCCTTGGAGGCTGTTTTGGAAGATACTCGGAAGCTAGGAGTGGATGAATACTGGCTTTTGGGAGATATTCTCATGCCAGGAACAGGGCGTAGAAGGATTTTGGACTTGTTGGATCAACTACCGATTACGGCTAGAGTTTTGGGAAACTGGGAAGACAGTCTTTGGCATGGTGTCCGCAAGGAATTGGATAGCACTCGTCCTAGTCAACGCTATCTCTTGCGCCAGTGCCAGTATGTTTTAGAGGAAATTTCCCTAGAAGAAATCGAACTGCTTCACAATCAACCTCTCCAGCTCCATCGTCAGTTTGGTGATTTGACGGTAGGAATTAGCCACCATCTTCCTGATAAGAACTGGGGGAGAGAGTTGATTCATACTGGAGCGCAAGAGGATTTTGACCGCTTGGTGACCAATCCACCTTGTGATATCGCTGTATATGGTCATATTCATCAGCAGTTGCTTCGTTACGGGACTGGTGGTCAATTGATTGTCAATCCAGGTTCGATTGGGCAGCCTTTCTTTCTAGATGCCCAGTTACGGAAGGACTTACGGGCCCAGTATATGATTTTAGAGTTTGATGACAAGGGATTGGTAGATATGGACTTCCGACGGGTAGACTACGATGTGGTAGCTGAATTGCAGTTGGCTAAAGACCTCAAACTTCCCTATTTTAAGGTTTACTATGAAAGTCTGGTCAATGGTATCCATCATACTCACAATCAGGAATTTTTGAGAAAATTAGCCCAGAAAGAGGGCTACGATCGGGAGTTAGATGCCTGGTTGAAAAGTGGTAATGATTGACATTACAACTAAAAAGGGTATAATAAAAGAAAAAGAAGAGTAGAGGCAGGGTAGCCTCGTAAAAAGGAGAAGAGGATGCAAATTCCAAGTAGATTTACCATTGCGACTCATATGCTGATAATCATTGCCCTCAAGGGGAAGGAAAGCAAGGTGACCAGTGATTTTCTGGCTGCTAGTGTCGGGGTCAATCCAGTCATTATTAGAAAGACCTTGTCCCAGTTGAAGAAGGCAGAGCTGATTTCAGTAGCGCGTGGAACAGGGGGAACAGAGATTGTCAAGGACCTCAAGGACAT
>CAJZGT010000136.1 GCA_916048145.1 uncultured Streptococcus sp. | reverse complement strand
GGCACTAGGAGTTGCTGCTGGCTCTGGTCAACATTGCCAATGCTTTCACGGTACTCCTCGTACTTGACCCGTTCCTGAGCCGCGTGCTGGTCTATGATATAGAGCCCATCTCGCCCTTGGGCAAAGAGATAGGTTCCATGCATTTGCCCGAAAAATTCCAACTCTGGGAAGCTTGATGATTCTTCTCGCTCCAGCTTGTTATAGGCCTTATCAAGACTAGCAAGGTCTAGCTCTGGGTGATCTAGCTGATCGTAGTTAGCAGGTTTTCTCTCTGCAAAATGCAGTTTTACTGGCTTAGTCAGCTGGTCCAAAGTTTCCTTGGCAAACAGGGTTAAATCCTGTTTCTCTTCAGTCAGATTCACCTGATAATCAGCCACCTCAGCTTGACTAGATCTATTTGCCTCTGTTTGCTCATAGTAGAGAGTATTTTCTTTGAGTGGTAGAATAGTCTGCTCCACCTTTTGACGATTGCGCACGGTTGATTTGGCAAGATTTTCCAAGGCATCAGGTATCAAGGTTTGCTCCTTGAGACTGTTGGAAATAGCTTCTGAGACCAGCGTCATCAGTTCTTTTTCCTTGGAAATTCGCACCTCTTGCTTGGTCGGATGCACATTGACATCCGCTAGATAAGGGTCGATATGGATATGAATGACAGCCAGTGGAAAACGCCCCACCATAAGCTTGCTGCCATAACCATCTAAAATAGCACGATTGAGCAGGAAGTTTTTGATATAACGGCCATTGATGAAGAGACTGATATAGTTGCGGTTGGCACGAGTCAACTCCGGCAAGGACACAAAGCCAGAAATTTCGAAATCAAGGTCAGAATTTTCAATTTCAATCATCTTCTTGGCACTCGCCAAACCGTAAATCCCTGCGATAGCTTGGCGCAATTGACCTGTTCCCGCTGTTCGCGTCATTTCCTTGCCATCACTAATCAAGCTAAAAGAAATCTCAGGATGGGCCAATCCCAGACGGTTGACAATATCAATGATATGAGACAACTCTGCTTGCTGGCTCTTCATATATTTGAGGCGGGCAGGCGTGTTGAAAAAGAGGTCCTCCACACAAACCTTGGTTCCCACAGGACTGGTCGCTGGGATAATTTCTTCTACTTCTCCCCCACGCGCGACGAGCTTGGTCCCATGACTCGCGCCATCCACCGCCGTCAACAGAGTCAGAACACTGACAGAAGCGATAGAGGGCAGGGCTTCACCTCGAAATCCGAGTGTCCGAATCCGAAAGAGGTCTGCTTGATTTTTTATCTTACTAGTCGCATGACGACGTAGGGCCAATTCCACCTCATCGTGGGCAATTCCATGGCCATTATCTGTGATTTGGATTTTCTTGAGACCAGCTTCCTCAATCTCAATGATAATCTGACTAGAACCAGCGTCAATGGCATTTTCTACCAGCTCCTTAACAACGCTAGCTGGACGCTCGATAACCTCTCCAGCTGCAATCTGGTTTGCCAGCACCTCTGGCAATTCAATAATATGAGACATCTTTCAGCCCCTTTCTGTATCTATTTTCCTAGAAATTGATTAGTGCTATTATACCATATTTCAGACAGGACAGAAAAGCAAGCGCCACATAGGAGCCAAATCCCTCCACATAGACAAAGTACCTTGCAAGGGTCTGGAAAATAGTGTTTAATAAAGATATACAGGAAGTGATCACAACCTTGTATAACTAAAAAGGAGAGAAATTTATGAAAGTAGAACTACAGATTAGTGAAACTTACGAGGAGGAAAAGCTGATTGTCCAAGCACCTCAGCCGACAAATAAAGTCCAGAAAGTCATCGAGTTCGCAGAAAATCTTGACCAAAAAGAAACAATCAAAGGAAAGATTGATGATCAGGTCTATCTAGTTAAAATTGGTAAGATACAACGCTTCTATATCGAGAATCGGAAGGTTCTAGCAGAAACGGCGAGCCAGACCTACAGCATTGATTTGCGACTCTACCAGATCCTTGAAATTCTGCCAACCAATTTTATCCAAATTTCCCAATCAGAAATCATCAATATCGATTCCATCTCTCATCTCAAGCTCACCCCCAACGGCCTAGTAGAAATTTTCTTGAAAAACGAAAGCTTCACCTACTCTTCACGCCGTTACCTAAAAACCATCAAGGAGAAATTAGAACTATGAAAAAACAAGTATTTCACGACGCAGCCACTGGTGTCCTTATCGGCCTCATCCTCTCTATCATCTTTTCACTCATTTATGCACCAAATACCTACGCACCACTAAGTTCCGACTCTCTCATCGGTCAAGTAATGACCCAACATCAGGTTCACGATGCCCTGATCTTGCTCTACTGCACACTGATCTGGGCAGCTATCGGTATTCTCTTTAACTTTGGCAAGCGATTATTCAGCCGTGACTGGAGCTTGCTCCGTGCAACTCTGACCCATTTCTTCCTCATGCTAGTAGGCTTTATCCCATTAGCAACCCTAGCAGGTTGGTTCCCCTTCCACTGGATTTTCTATCTCCAGCTCATTATCGAGTTTGCAATTGTCTACCTCATCATTTGGACTATTTCCTATAAAAGAGCATCAAAAAAAGTAGACCATATCAATCAACTCTTGGAGCATAGAAAGTAAGAGCAATAATCCCACTCGCAAATGCATGAGTGGGATTATTTTTATAGTTTTTGTTTTAACTCAACCAATACATTCATAGCCTGCATAGGTGTCATGTTATAAACATCTAGTTTAGACAATTCTGCTAAGATAGGATGTTCTTCAGTCGTATCAAAGAGTGAAATCTGTTCGGTTACAGCATTTGTTTGTCTCATGGGAGTATGATTTTCTGTTCCTTGATTCTCTAACTGAGTCAAAATCTTATCCGCCCTTGCTAAAAGGTCTGCTGGCAAACCAGCAATCTTGGCAACATGAATACCATAGGATTTATCAGCTGGACCTGGTTCAATCTTGTGAAGGAAGGTAACCTGCCCATTCTGCTCTAAGGTTGCTACGTGGACATTGACCAAGTGTTGTAAACTAGACTCCAGACTAGTCAACTCATGGTAGTGGGTCGCAAAGAGGGTTTTGGCTCCGATATGCTCATGTATGTATTCGATGATGGACTGAGCAAGAGCCATACCATCATAAGTTGCAGTTCCCCGTCCCAATTCATCAAAGAGAATGAGAGAGTTCTTGGTCGCATGCGAAATAGCATTGTTGGCCTCCATCATCTCCACCATGAATGTTGATTGACCTGAAACCAAGTCATCTGCTGCTCCGATACGGGTAAAGATTGCATCAAAAATCGGTAAATGGGCGCTTTCTGCCGGCACATAGGAACCCATCTGAGCCATAACCGCCGTCATGGCTAACTGACGCATATAGGTTGACTTCCCGCTCATGTTAGGCCCTGTAATCAGTTGAATACTGGTATCTTCTGCCATCTGAATCGTATTTGGAATATAGGTCTGAGCCCCCATAACCTTTTCAACGACAGCATGGCGCCCTTTCTGGATATCAATTCGCGAATCATCTCCGAATTCAGGTCGAATCAAATGCTGGGTTTCAGCAACAACTGCGAGACTTTGCAGGACATCAACTGTCGCAATTCCTTGAGCTAGAGCCTGCAAACGCTGGATGTACTTGCTGACCTCTTCACGAATACGCATAAAGATTTCGTACTCTAGGTTAGCTGACTTCTCACGCGCCTCCAGCATATCTCCCTCGATACGGGCTAATTCTTCGGTTCCAAAACGTTC
>CAJZGT010000135.1 GCA_916048145.1 uncultured Streptococcus sp. | reverse complement strand
ACAGCATGCCAACTGATTTTTTAACATCATCTCCTGAGAAAAGGAAGGCACCTAGACGGTTACGGATTTCAACTTCCGGTGTCAGTTTAAAATCATTCCAGAGTTCATCTAGGACCGTATTACTTGGTGTCAGCTTGCTTTGAGTCTGATCATAGTAGCCAACCTCAACATTAGCGCCAAATCGCTTTTCACCTTTGATAAAAGGAATCTGCTCCACGATAGATTTGATAAAGGTTGACTTTCCAATACCATTTGGACCAACAATAGCGACAGCATTCATCTTACGAAGGTCTAAGTTGATAGGCTCTGACAATATTTCCCCATCATAGCCAATAGCCGCATTTTCAACAGTCAGGACAACATTACCTGACGTTTTTTCCGACTGGAAAGTCATATTGGCTGATTTCTTGCCAGCTTCAGGTTTGTCCAAACGCTCCATTTTTTCCAGTTGTTTGCGTCGAGATTGGGCGCGTTTGGTCGTTGAGGCTCTGACTAGATTGCGATTGACAAAGTCTTCCAGAGCAGCGATTTCCTTCTGTTGCTTTTCATAGTTTTTTGCCTCAGTAGCTAGTTTTTGCTCCTTCAGCTCGACAAAGCGAGAGTAATTGCCCACATAGCGATCCAAGGAATGCTTGGTCAAATCCAGCGTAATTGTCGCAACCTTATCCAAGAAATAACGGTCGTGGCTGACAATAATGAGGGCACCGCTATAGTTTACCAAGTAATTCTCCAACCAAGCAATGGTTTCGATATCCAAGTGATTGGTTGGCTCGTCCAAGACCAAGAGATTTGGCTTTTCAAGAAGCATTTTGGCTAGAGCCAGACGAGTATTTTGCCCACCAGAAAGCTCAGCAATTTTCATCTGCCACATAGACTCGTCAAACTTGAATCCATTTAAAATCGCTCGAATATCAGCTTCATATGTAAAGCCACCTGCTTGACGAAAATTCTCAGATAAGCGGTCGTAATCTGACATCAGTTTATCCAAATATTCACCAGATTTTTCACCCATCTCCAATTCCATCTGACGAAGTTGTTTCTCCGTCCGACGCAAGTCATCAAAGACATGAAGCATCTCATCGTAGATGGTATTTTCAGACTCAAAACGGCTATCTTGAGCTAGGTAAGACAGAGAAATATCTTTTTTCTTATTGATTTCTCCGCTAGTTGGCTCCTCTTCTCCAACTAAAATCTTCAAAAGAGTAGACTTACCTGCACCATTTTTCCCAACAAGGGCTATCCGATCACGTTCGTCAACTTGTAGGTTAATATTATCAAAAAGAACCTCTCCTGCAAAAGAACGTTCAATTTTATTAGCTTGTAAAATAATCATACAAGTAGTATAGCATGTTTCCCTAAGGCATTCAAGACTTGATAAACCAGCATATGACACCACTTTTCTGAAAATTATGCTACCGTTTTACTAAAACGCTAAAAAGTGCTATAATGTGAACGGTTAAAACAATTTACAAAAAGGAGAATTTCAATGTCTTACCAAGAAAATTACCAGAAATGGGTTGATTTTGCGGAGCTTCCTGACTACCTTCGTCAAGATTTGGAAAATATGGACGAAAAAACTAAGGAAGATGCCTTCTATACAAATCTTGAATTTGGTACTGCAGGTATGCGTGGCTTGATTGGTGCTGGTACAAACCGCATCAACATCTACGTTGTTCGTCAAGCTACTGAAGGATTGGCTCGTTTGATTGAGTCAAAAGGTGGAAACGAAAAAGAACGTGGTGTCGCAATTGCCTACGATAGCCGTCACTTCTCACCTGAGTTTGCCTTTGAATCTGCGGCAGTTCTTGCTAAACATGGTATCAAATCTTATGTATTTGAAAGCCTTCGTCCAACTCCAGAACTTTCATTTGCAGTTCGTCACCTCAACTGTTTCGCGGGTATCATGGTCACAGCTAGCCACAACCCTGCACCATTTAACGGTTACAAGGTTTACGGTGAAGACGGTGGGCAAATGCCTCCACACGATGCAGACGCTTTGACTACTTATATCCGTGCAATCGAAAATCCATTTGCGGTAGAAGTTGCTGATGTGGAAGCTGAAAAAGCTTCTGGCTTAATTGAAGTTATCGGCGAAGCTGTTGACGTAGAATACCTTAAAGAAGTTAAGGACGTAAACATCAACCCAGCCTTGATTGAAGAATTTGGTAAAGACATGAAAATTGTCTACACACCACTTCATGGTACTGGTGAAATGTTGGCTCGTCGTGCTCTTGCCCAAGCAGGATTTGACTCTGTTCAAGTCGTTGAAGCGCAAGCAACTGCTGACCCAGACTTCTCAACTGTAAAATCTCCAAACCCAGAAAGCCAAGCAGCCTTTGCCCTTGCTGAAGAACTTGGTCGTCAAGTTGGTGCAGATGTTCTTGTGGCAACTGACCCTGATGCTGACCGTGTTGGTGTTGAAGTTCTTCAAAAAGATGGTAGCTACCTCAACCTTTCAGGTAACCAAATCGGTGCTATCATGGCTAAATACATCTTGGAAGCCCACAAAAATGCTGGAACTCTTCCAGAAAACGCAGCCCTCTGCAAATCTATCGTATCAACTGACTTGGTAACAAAAATTGCTGAAAGCTACGGCGCAACTATGTTCAACGTTTTGACAGGTTTCAAATTTATCGCTGAAAAAATCCAAGAATTCGAAGAAAAACACAATCATACTTACATGATGGGATTTGAAGAAAGCTTCGGTTACTTGATTAAACCATTCGTACGTGATAAAGATGCTATCCAAGCCGTTCTTGTCGTTGCTGAACTTGCTGCCTACTACCGTTCACGTGGTTTGACACTTGCTGACGGTATCGAAGAAATCTACAAAGAGTACGGCTACTATGCAGAAAAAACAATCTCTGTTACTCTTTCTGGTGTTGACGGTGCTGAACAAATCAAAGCGATTATGGCTAAATTCCGTAACAATGCTCCAAAAGAATGGAATGCAACAGCTATCACTGTCGTAGAAGACTTCAAAGCTCAAACTGCTACTGCTGCTGACGGTACTGTTACAAACTTGACAACTCCTCCAAGTGATGTGTTGAAATACACACTTGCTGACGGTTCATGGATTGCTGTTCGCCCTTCAGGTACAGAACCAAAAATCAAGTTCTACATTGCAGTTGTAGGGGAAACAAACGAAGAATCACAAGCTAAGATTGCTAATATCGAAGCAGAAATCAATGCTTTTGTAAAATAAGGCCCTATAAAAGATGAGACCAACCAATCTCATCTTTTTTTCGTATCAAATCTAAGCAATTTTAGAAACTTTATGGCATACTAGACATATCAATGAAAGCGAGGTAATCTCATGGAACAATTTTTAGATAATATCAAAGACCTTGAAGTCACTACAGTTGCGCGTGCGCAAGAAGCTCTTGATAAAAAAGAAACTGCAACCTTCTTTATCGGTCGCAAAACTTGCCCTTACTGCCGTAAATTTGCTGGTACATTGTCAGGTGTCGTAGCTGAAACTAAAGCTCACATCTACTTCATCAATAGTGAAGAACCAAGCCAACTCAATGAGTTGCAAGCATTCCGCTCACGCTATGGAATTCCAACTGTACCAGGCTTCGTTCACATTGCAGATGGACAAATCAACGTCCGTTGTGACTCTTCTATGTCAGCACAAGAAATCAAAGATTTCGCAGGATTGTAAAAAAACCACTCATCTGAACTGCACCCCAAAAGTTAGACAGAAAAAATCTAACTTTTGGGGTGTTTTATT
>CAJZGT010000134.1 GCA_916048145.1 uncultured Streptococcus sp. | reverse complement strand
TGGTCAATCATCTAGATAGACCAGTCGTTTTTGTACTCTGGGGAGCTTATGCACGCAAGAAGAAGGCCTTGGTTACCAATCCTCACCACTTGGTTATCGAATCAGCCCATCCCAGTCCTTTGTCAGTTTATAGAGGATTTTGGGGTTCCAAGCCTTTTTCCAAGGCCAATGCATTTTTAAAAGAGACTGGACAAGAGCCAATCGATTGGCTTAGATAAGGAGAAAATATGCCTCAGTTAGCGACGATTTGCTACATTGATAACGGGAAAGAACTGCTCATGCTCCATCGTAATAAGAAGCCAAATGATGTCCATAAAGGGAAATGGATTGGTGTGGGTGGCAAGCTAGAGCGAGGTGAGACCCCTCAGGAATGCGCGGAGCGTGAAATCCTCGAAGAAACAGGGCTGAAAGCCAAGCCAGTTCTAAAAGGTGTTATCACTTTTCCTGAATTTACGCCAGATTTAGACTGGTACACCTATGTTTTTAAAGTGACGGAGTTTGAGGGCGACTTGATTGATTGCAACGAGGGGACGCTAGAATGGGTTCCTTATGATGAGGTTTTGAGCAAGCCAACTTGGGAAGGTGACCATACCTTTGTTGAGTGGCTTTTAGAGGATAAACCCTTCTTTTCAGCCAAGTTTGTTTATGATGGGGATAAATTGTTGGATACTCAAGTTGATTTTTATGAATAAAGGAGAAAGCAGATGCTACTAATCAAAAACGGTCGTGTAATGGATCCCAAGTCTGGTTTGGATCAAGTGTGCGATGTCTTAGTCCAAGATGGGAAAATTGTCAAAATTGCGCCTGAGATCACGGAAGAAGGAGCAGAAATCATAGATGCTACAGGTCTTGTAGTTGCTCCTGGCTTGGTCGATATTCATGTCCATTTCCGTGAACCTGGTCAGACCCACAAGGAAGATATCCATACTGGTGCCCTAGCAGCCGCTGCAGGTGGTTTTACAACTGTTGTCATGATGGCTAATACTAGTCCAACCATTTCAGACGTTGAGACTTTGCAAGAAGTTCTCCAGTCAGCTGCCAAGGAGAAGATTAATGTCAAGACGGTTGCGACCATTACTAAAAACTTTAATGGGCAAGACTTGACTGACTTTAAGGAACTTTTAGAAGCTGGAGCAGTTGGATTTTCAGATGATGGCATTCCACTTGAAAGCAGTAAAGTTGTCAAGGAAGCCATGGAGGAAGCCAAAAAGCTTAATACCTTTATTAGTCTCCATGAGGAAGATCCAGGTTTGAACGGTATTCTTGGCTTTAATGAAAACATTGCTAAAGAACATTTTCATATCTGTGGTGCAACTGGGGTGGCTGAGTATGCTATGATGGCGCGTGATGTCATGATTGCCTATGCAACCAAGGCCCATGTTCATATTCAGCATTTGTCTAAGGAAGAAAGTGTTAAAGTAGTGGAGTTTGCTCAAGGATTGGGAGCGCAAGTAACAGCAGAAGTAGCGCCACAGCATTTCTCTAAGACAGAAGCACTTCTTTTGACTCAAGGTAGCAATGCTAAGATGAATCCGCCGCTTCGTTTGGAATCAGACCGTCGTGCTGTTATCGAAGGTCTTAAATCAGGCGTCATCACAGTTATCGCGACTGACCACGCGCCTCATCATGCAGATGAGAAAAACGTTGAGGATATTACCAAAGCGCCATCTGGTATGACTGGTTTGGAAACATCTCTTTCTCTCGGTTTAACTTATTTGGTGGAAGCTGGGGAGTTGAGTTTGATGGAATTACTCGAAAAAATGACATACAACCCATCCAAGCTTTATAACTTTGAAGCAGGTTACTTGGCTGAGAATGGTCCAGCGGACATCACTATTTTTGATGCTAAGGCTGACCGCCTTGTGGACTCCCATTTTGCTTCCAAAGCAGCTAATTCACCATTCATCGGTGAAACCTTAAAAGGGCAGGTTAAATATACCATCTGTAAGGGACAAATTGTCTATCAAAACTAGGTGGGAGTCTGCTCTGTAAACAAAAAGAATAGAGAGCCTATATGTACCAGACTCATCATTTTAAAGACAAGTTTATCTTATTTTTAAAGATATTTTTCCCTATCCTGATTTATCAATTTGCCAATTATTCTGCTTCCTTTGTTGATACGACTATGACTGGCCAATACAATACCATGGACTTGGCTGGTGTATCTATGGCAACCAGTATCTGGAACCCCTTCTTTACATTCCTAACAGGGATTGTGTCAGCTCTGGTGCCCATCATTGGTCACCATCTTGGTCGAGGTAAAAAGGAAGAGGTTGCGTCTGATTTTTACCAGTTCATCTATCTGGCCTTGGGCCTATCCGTTTTCTTACTGGGACTGGTAGTTTTTTTGGCACCACCAATCTTGAATCATATTGGATTAGAAGCTCCTGTGGCAGCAGTAGCGGTTCGCTATCTTTGGTTTTTATCTATCGGAATTATCCCCTTGTTGCTCTTTAGTGTCATTCGTTCCTTGCTGGATTCGCTGGGGTTGACCAAGCTGTCCATGTATCTCATGCTTTTGTTACTCCCTCTCAATAGCGGATTTAACTATCTCTTGATTTACGGTGCCTTTGGTGTTCCAGAACTGGGAGGTGCTGGTTCTGGTTTAGGTACTTCTTTAGCCTACTGGGTCTTGCTGGGAATTTCTGTTCTGGTTCTATTTAAACAGGAGAAGCTCAAAGCCCTACATCTTGAGAAACGAATTCCACTTAATATGGATAAAATCAAGGAAGGAGTTCGATTGGGTCTGCCTATTGGGGGAACTGTCTTCGCGGAAGTGGCTATCTTTTCCGTGGTTGGTTTGATTATGGCTAAGTTTTCGTCCTTGATTATCGCTAGTCACCAGTCAGCTATGAATTTTTCAACTCTCATGTACGCCTTTCCTATGAGTATCTCATCGGCTATGGCTATTGTTGTTTCCTATGAAGTGGGAGCCAAGCGATTTGATGATGCGAAAACCTATATTGGTTTAGGAAGATGGACAGCCCTTATTTTTGCAGGCTTCACCTTATCTTTCCTTTACATTTTTAGGGGAAATGTTGCTAGTCTTTATGGGAACGACCCAGAATTTATCGACTTGACAGCGCGCTTTTTGACTTACAGCCTTTTCTTCCAGTTGGCAGATACCTTTGCGGCACCGCTTCAGGGAATTTTACGGGGTTATAAGGATACAGTGATTCCTTTTTACCTTGGTTTGGTTGGATATTGGGGCGTAGCAATCCCAGTAGCTATTCTATTTGATTCCCTAACAGATTTTGGAGCTTATTCTTACTGGATCGGCTTGATTATTAGTCTAATTGTGAGCGGGGTTCTCTACCGTTGGCGTTTAACTGTGATTATGAAGAGATTTGAATTTTTAGCAAAATCTAAACGCTAAAAAGTTTGTGAAAAAATATTCTTGATAAGAAAATCCCTTGTTTCCATGGGGTTTTCTTTTTTATTTTGTGAAATTTCTTTTAGAAAAACTTTGACAGTATTTGCCAAAAACGGTAAAATAGTAAGGTAAGAAGAAACTTAGAAAGGCAAGAAGATGTCAACTTTAGATAAAAATCTTTTGCTAGAGATGTTCCGTAAGATGGAAGAAATCCGTCGTATGGACTTAAAAATTGCGCAATTAGTAAAGAAAGGGAAAGTGCCAGGAATGACGCACTTTTCTGTTGGAGAAGAGGCGGCTAACGTGGGTGCTATGTTGGCTCTCAATCCAGATGATCTGATCACCTCAAACCACCGTGGTCACGGACAAGCTATTGCCAAAGG
>CAJZGT010000133.1 GCA_916048145.1 uncultured Streptococcus sp. | reverse complement strand
CATGGGCTGCCTTCATGGACTTCCGTGGACAAGCTCAAAAAGCCTTGGAAGAAGCGCGTAATGCAAAAGTTATCGGGAAATCGCTTGAAGCACACTTGACAGTTTATCCAAATGAAGTTGTGAAAACTCTACTCGAAGCAGTAAACAGCAATGTAGCTCAACTTTTAATCGTGTCAGACTTAACCATCGCAGAAGGACCAGCTCCAGAATCTGCCGTTAGCTTCGAAGATGTAGCCTTTACAGTTGAACGCGCTGCAGGCCAAGTATGTGACCGTTGCCGTCGTATTGACCTAACAACAGCAGAACGCAGCTACCACGCAGTTATCTGTGACCACTGTGCAAGCATCGTAGAAGAAAACTTCGCGGACGCAGTCGCAGAGGGGTTTGAAGAGAAATAAGTTGTGTAACCACAAGGATTTCCTTGTGGTTTTTGCATATTTATAAATGAGAAGAAAAATGGTTCAAATGAATTGAAGAATGCTGGTACTATTTTGGGACAAGTTAGAGAATTTATAGTATAATGATGGTTGTAGATTAAATATATCAAAATATATATAGAAGTATTTTTGTTTCTTGTAAGTTTATCATAGTGAGGAAGCAAAATGCTTCTTCTATTTTGAAATGGATAAAATAATAGAGAGGATATAGAATGAAAAAATTTTTTGGAGAGAAGCAGCATCGTTTTTCCTTACGAAAGTTGGCGATTGGTCTTGTGTCTGCTTCAATTTCGAGCTTATTTTTTGTCTCCATTGCTAGTAGTGGGACTGTATTTGCTCAAGAAAATGTAGCTGTTCACTACAAATATGTGACAGATACAGAGTTAAGTAAGCAAGAGAAGGACTTGATTGTAAAGGATATTCCTAAAGTGGTTGAAGATAGTGAGAGTACTTATTATCTAGTCTACCGTATGGATGAGAAAGCCCAACTAGGTCAGTTGCCTAATACCGGTGAGCACAGTAATCTGGTTACCGTCCTTTCGGGTGGAGCCCTCGCTTCGATTGGATTCCTTATTTTTGCTGTTTCGAGAAATAAAGGCAAGAAACAAGCGCTGTTGAAGGTTGTTTTGATAACAGGCATGGGGAGCGGTTTGGTCTCTTCGGTTCAGGCTATTGAAAATCAGCTTTTGCTACAATATAATCAGGAATACCAATTATCCCAAGGAGATAGTCTGCCTTTGCCACGCGCCTTATCAGGTTATACCTACCTAGGCTATATTAAGCAAGACAAAGAGATTAATCAGCAAGAAACTGCTACTAGGGATCAGAAACTAGAGGATACGGTTCAACCTCATTTTCAGACCAAGAATGATAGACAAAAGTTAGGAGATGGGCAGAAAGCTCAGTCTCCAACAAGCCCTGCTGAGAAGCCAATCCCTTCTCAAGATTCATCCAATCCAAAACCGTCTGGTATTGCTAGTGTGGTTCCTCAGGATGAAGTCTTGATTGGTCGAGTGAACAAACCAGAGCTCCTATACAAAGACCAAGAGATTGTAACCAAACTAGACTTTTCAGAAGTGGTTCAAGAAAATCCAGATCTAACAGAGGGAACCATTCGTGTCAAACAAGAAGGTCGTGCTGGGAAGAAGATTGAACTTGTTCGCATTTTCACTGTTGAAAACCAAGAAATTTCCCGAGAAGTTCTCTTGACTAAGGTAGACGAAGCCTTACCACGTATAGTAGAAAAAGGGACTAAGAAGGCAGTTGTACCGAGTGAAATACCCCAGTCTGCAAGAAAAGGTGAGCCTGAGACCCATGCTTCCTTACCAGAATATAAAGGTGAGCAATCGGGAGCTATTGTAGCCCCTGAGACAGCTGAAAAGTCAGAATATAGAGGAACTCAATCAGGTGCTATTGTCGAACCTGAGCAAGTAATTCCACAACCAGAGTACAAGGGAATTCAATCTGGTGCCATTGTTGAACCTGAAAAGCAGGAACCAGAGGTTGGAGGTGCCCAGTCCGGAGCAATTGTTGAACCAGAGCAAGTAACTCCACAACCAGAGTACAAGGGAACTCAAGCTGGTGCCATCGTCGAACCAGAACAGATACCATCGAAACCATCTTATACAGGCACCCAGTCCGGAGCAATTGTTGAACCAGAGCAAGTAACTCCACAACCAGAGTACAAGGGAACTCAATCAGGTGCCATCGTCGAACCAGAACAGATACCATCGAAACCATCTTATACAGGTACTCAGTCCGGAGCGGTTGTTGAACCAGAGCAAGTAGTTCCTCAACCTGAGTATCAGGGAACCCAAGCTGGTGCTATCGTCGAACCGGAAAAAGTTGATCCAGAGGTTGGGGGTGTCCAGTCAGGGGCTTTGGTGGAACCAGAAACGACTGACAAACCAGCCTATACAGGAGAGCAGTCTGGAGCAATAGTCGAACCAGAACAGGTGCTACCAACACCAGAGTATACAGGAACTCAAGCGGGAGCGATTGTAGCCCCTGAGACAGCCGACAAACCAGAATATAAAGGTGAGCAATCAGGAGCTGTTGTAGCCCCTGAGACGGCCAACAAACCAGAATATACAGGTACCCAATCTGGAGCAATAGTCGAACCAGAACAGGTACCATCGAAACCATCTTATACAGGCACCCAATCCGGAGCGATTGTTGAACCCGAACAAGTAGCTTCACAACCAGAGTACAAGGGAACTCAAGCTGGGACCATCGTCGAACCAGAGACCCATGCTTCCTTGCCAGAATATAAAGGTGAGCAATCGGGAGCTGTTGTAGCCCCTGAGACAAATGAAAAACCAGAATATACTGGCATTCAATCTGGAGCAATAGTCGAACCAGAACAGGTACCATCGCAACCATCTTATACAGGTACCCAATCCGGAGCGATTGTTGAACCCGAACAAATTGCCCCTCTTCCAGAATATACTGGCAATATTGAGCAAGTAAAACCAGAAAATCCGGCTGAAAAACCAAAAGAAAAAGATCCAGAAAAAACACTCGAATTAAGAAATGTTTCGGATCTGGAGTTGTATAGTCAGACCAATGGTACTTACAAACAACATGTTTCTTTAGACAGTGTTCCAAGTAATCCAGACACTTACTTTGTTAAGGTAAAATCGTCGTCATTCAAAGATGTCTATCTACCTGTCGCTTCAATAACTGCAGAAATAAAAAATGGACAATCCGTTTATAAAATCATAGCCAAAGCTGAGAAACTCCAGCAAGAGCTAGAAAATAAATATGTCGATAATTTCACCTTCTATCTCGCAAAAAAGGCCACAGAAGAAACAACAACCTTTACTTCCTTTAGCAACCTGGTTAAAGCTATCAACAAGAATCTCTCTGGAACCTATCATTTAGCGGCTAGCTTGAATGCCAACGAAGTGGAGTTGGGACCTGATGACAGATCTTACATCAAGGGCACCTTTACTGGTCAGTTGATTGGTGAAAAAGATGGCAAGCATTATGCTATTTACAACTTGAAAAAGCCTCTTTTTGAAAGCTTGAGAGGGGCCACAGTAGAAAAGTTGAGTCTAAAGAATATCTCTATTTCTGGTAAAGATGATATCGGTTCACTGGCCAATGAAGCTACGGATAACACAAAGATTAAGCAAGTTCATGTCGATGGTGTTCTGGCTGGGGAACGTGGTATCGGTGGTTTGTTGGCTAAGGCAGACCAATCAAGCATCACAGAGAGCAGTTTTAAGGGAAGAATTGTTAATACCTACGAAACGACTGCTGCATACAATATTGGTGGTCTGGTCGGTCATTTGACAGGAGGCAGAGCTTCACTGACTAAGTCAAAAG
>CAJZGT010000132.1 GCA_916048145.1 uncultured Streptococcus sp. | reverse complement strand
CAGAAGTGAAATTGAGCGACGGTGCTAAAACAGATGATAAAACTAAATCTCTTGTGACAGCTGCTGATGGTAAAGTTTACGGTGCTCCTGCTGTTATCGAGTCACTTGTTATGTACTACAACAAAGACTTGGTAAAAGAAGCTCCAAAAACATTTGCTGACTTGGAAAACCTTGCTAAAGATAGCAAATACGCATTCGCTGGAGAAGATGGAAAAACTTCTGCTTTCCTAGCTGACTGGACAAACTTCTACTATGCATACGGACTTCTTGCTGGTAACGGTGCTTACGTATTCGGACAAAACGGTAAAGACGCTAAAGATATCGGTCTTGCCAACGACGGTTCTATCGCAGGTATCAACTACGCTAAATCTTGGTATGAAAAATGGCCTAAAGGTATGCAAGATACTGAAGGAGCTGGAAACCTAATCCAAACTCAATTCCAAGAAGGTAAAACAGCTGCTATCATCGATGGACCTTGGAAAGCTAAAGCCTTCAAAGACGCTAAAGTAAACTACGGTGTTGCAACTATCCCAACTCTTCCAAACGGAAAAGACTACGCAGCATTCGGTGGTGGTAAAGCTTGGATCATCCCATCAAGCACTAAGAACCTTGAAGCTGCTCAAAAATTTGTAGACTTCCTTGTTTCAACTGAAGAACAAAAAGCCTTCTACGATACAACTAACGAAATCCCAGCTAACACTGAAGCTCGTTCATACGCTGAAGGTAAAAATGATGAGTTGACAACAGCTGTTATCAAACAGTTCAAGAACGCTCAACCAATGCCAAACATCTCTCAAATGTCTGCAGTTTGGGATCCAGCGAAAACTATGCTCTTTGATGCTGTAAGTGGTAAGAAAGATGCTAAAACAGCTGCTAACGATGCTGTAACATTGATCAAAGAAACAATCAAACAAAAATTTGGTGAATAAAAAATTTGTTCAAGGGGGGTGGAATTCAAATCCCCCTTTGAATTTATCAATAGAAAACATATATAGTTTAGGTTTTAATTAGAAACCAGTATCCTATGAAAGGAGTTATTATGGAAAAGCAACAACCTAGTAAAGCAGCCCTGCTGTCTATCATTCCTGGGTTAGGACAGATTTACAATAAACAAAAGGCCAAAGGTTTTATCTTCCTTGGTGTAACCCTTGTATTTGTCCTCTATTTCCTAGCACTTGCAGCCCCTGAATTGAGTAATCTCATCACTCTTGGTGATAAACCAGGTCGTGATAATTCCCTCTTCATGCTGATTCGTGGTGCCTTCCATTTAATCTTTGTAGTCGTTTATGTACTCTTTTATTTCGCAAATATCAAAGATGCACATACAACTGCCAAACACATTAACAATGGTATACCAGTAGCACTTACCTTTAAAGAAATGATCAAAGGAATCTATGAAAATGGTTTCCCTTACCTCTTGATCATTCCATCTTATGTTGCCATGACTTTTGCGATTATCTTCCCAGTTATCGTAACCTTGATGATCGCCTTTACCAACTACGACTTCCAACACTTGCCACCAAACAAATTGTTGGACTGGGTTGGTTTGACAAACTTTACAAACATTTGGAGCTTGAGTACCTTCCGTTCTGCCTTCGGTTCTGTTCTTTCTTGGACTATCATTTGGGCTTTATCTGCCTCAACTTTACAGATCGTGATTGGTATCTTCACAGCTATCATTGCTAACCAACCATTTATCAAAGGAAAACGTATCTTTGGTGTTATTTTCCTTCTTCCTTGGGCTGTCCCAGCCTTCATAACTATCTTGACATTCTCAAACATGTTTAATGATAGTGTCGGTGCTATCAACACTCAAGTCTTGCCGATCTTTGCTAAATTCCTTCCTTTCCTTGATGGTGCTCTTATTCCTTGGAAAACAGACCCTACTTGGACTAAGGTTGCTTTGATTATGATGCAAGGTTGGCTTGGATTCCCATACATCTACGTTTTGACTTTGGGTATCTTGCAATCTATTCCTAACGACCTTTACGAAGCAGCTTATATTGACGGTGCCAATGCTTGGCAAAAATTCCGCAACATCACTTTCCCAATGATCTTGGCTGTTGCAGCACCTACTTTGATTAGCCAATACACCTTCAACTTTAACAACTTCTCTATCATGTACCTCTTCAATGGTGGAGGTCCTGGTAGTGTCGGAGGGGGAGCTGGTTCAACCGATATCTTGATCTCATGGATCTACCGTTTGACAACAGGTACATCTCCTCAATACTCAATGGCGGCAGCTGTTACCTTGATTATCTCTATCATTGTCATCTCAATCTCTATGATCGCATTCAAGAAACTACACGCATTTGATATGGAGGACGTCTAAGATGAATAACTCAATTAAACTCAAACGTAGACTGACTCAAACCCTTACTTACCTCTACTTAATTGGCCTATCAATCGTGATTATCTATCCACTTTTGATTACCATCATGTCAGCCTTTAAAGCAGGTAACGTCTCAGCCTTTAAACTAGATACTAATATCGACCTCAATTTTGATAACTTTAAAGGCCTCTTCACTGAAACCTTGTACGGTACTTGGTACCTCAACACTTTGATTATCGCCTTAATTACTATGGCTGTTCAAACAAGTATTATCGTACTTGCTGGTTATGCTTATAGCCGTTACAACTTCTTGGCTCGTAAACAAAGTTTGGTCTTCTTCTTGATTATCCAAATGGTGCCAACAATGGCCGCTTTGACAGCCTTCTTCGTTATGGCACTTATGTTGAACGCCCTTAACCACAGCTGGTTCCTCATCTTCCTCTACGTTGGTGGTGGTATCCCGATGAATGCTTGGCTCATGAAAGGCTACTTCGATACAGTGCCAATGTCTTTAGATGAATCTGCAAAACTAGACGGTGCAGGACACTTCCGCCGCTTCTGGCAAATTGTTCTTCCACTTGTTCGCCCAATGGTTGCCGTACAAGCTCTCTGGGCCTTCATGGGACCTTTCGGAGACTACATCCTCTCTAGTTTCTTGCTTCGTGAGAAAGAATACTTTACTGTTGCCGTAGGTCTCCAAACCTTCGTTAGCAATGTGAAAAACATGAAGATTGCCTACTTCTCAGCAGGTGCTATCCTCATCGCCCTTCCAATCTGTATTCTCTTCTTCTTCCTACAAAAGAACTTTGTTTCAGGACTTACAAGTGGTGGCGACAAGGGATAATATATCCCCGCCACCCTTTTTCATTTTGAAACTTGTTACTGTAAAAATATCCTTGTAGCAAGCAATTTGTCTCCTAGACTTGAAATAAAGCACATTTCTCTATATAATAATACTCATATAGAAAACACCTTTTAGAAAGATACAAATGCTTCCATATCCATTTTCATATTTTTCAAGTATTTGGGGATTTCGTAAGCCCCTGTCCAAACGTTTCGGACTCAACTGGTTTCAGCTTCTCTTTACCAGTATCTTCCTTATCAGCTTATCTATGGTACCTATTGCCATCCAAAACAGCTCACAGGAGACTTATCCGCTAGAAACCTTTATCGATAATGTCTATGAACCATTGACAGATAAGGTTGTCCAGGATCTCTCTGAGCATGCTGCAATTGTTGATGGTAAATTAACTTATACAGGAACAGCTAGTCAAGCCCCTTCTCTTTTAATCGGTCCAAGTCAAAGCAAGGAATTGCCTAAGGACTTGCAACTGCATTTCGATACGAATGAGCTAGTCATCAGTAAGGAAGGTAAGGAACTGACCCACATTTCTTACCGAGCCATTCAGACCGAGAGTTTCAAAAGCAAAGACAGCTTGACCCAAG
>CAJZGT010000131.1 GCA_916048145.1 uncultured Streptococcus sp. | reverse complement strand
ACTAAAAGCGATTGGACCAGCCAAGCGCTTTTTTAGTTTGCATTGGTTATTTTAGGAAACTCTTACAAAAAATCAAAATAATCCTTCACATCTTCTACATACCCATGCTTTTCTATTAAGCTTGCTAATAGTTCCAGATTGTGCCCCTGATAGTTGTCTTCTCTTCGTAGTTCTTCATACATTTCGATAAAGGGAAGTCCCTTGGACTTGGCTAGTTCTAACTCCGCTTCATAATCATAAGCGACTTTGCGAAATAGGATATTTACCAATTCCCCATCTTCAACTTCTATCACGGCATACTGGGCACGGTGATTTTTTAACGCCTCCCAATTAAAATAGGGCATGCCAATCGACCCTGGATTGATGATTTGTTGCCCTTGACTGCCATAACGAAGCAACTGCTTGTGAACATGACCATAGACTGCCACGTCGGTTTCCGCATCTAGCAGTTGGTCAAATTTTTCTGTATCATTCCCAACCAGTAGGTCCCCACCATAGTTTTTGTCAGGTAAATTATGAGAGATAGAAAAGCGTAGTCCCTCAACTTCTTTCTTTTCCAGCAAAGGCAAGCTTCGTAGCCAGACAATCGTTGCAGGATCCATTCGCTCCATCAAAAACTGGGTCATGCGCATTGACTGGATTTCTTTCGGATGTTCCAAACCATATTCGCCATCCAAGGCCTCAAGGACACGATCATCCCAATTGCCTCGAACACTGGCTGTGATAGGAAGGTCCTTTAGCAGGGCGACCAAGTCATTCGCACCGGGACCAGGAAGAAAAATATCTCCCAGAAGCCAGTATTCACTGACTCCTTGATTTTTAGCATCTGCAATCACTGCTTCTAAGGCAGTTGTATTGCCATGAATATCTGATAAAATTGCGATTTTATGATTCATTGTGTTCTCCTTCTGTTTGGTAATCTACTCTTTCTTCCGCAACTTGAAGCAAGGCTTCTGCCTCCTGCGGGTTCAACTTCCTCTGCACAGCCTCTGCAACCGCTCTAGGTACTCCAACTTCGACAATCTCATCCACACTGGCTTCCTTGATTTTGGTCAAAGACTTGAAATGCTTCATGAGATTCTGCTTGCGTTTAGGTCCCAACCCTTCAATACCATCCAATTGTGATGAAAAGGAATTTTTGGAGCGCAGTTGACGGTGGAAGGTAATGGCAAAGCGGTGCACCTCATCTTGGATACGTTGGAGGAGGAAAAATTCCTGAGAATTGCGAGATAACTCCACCACCTCAAGCGGATCTCCAAAGAGCAATTCATGGGTTTGATGCTTGTCATTTTTTTGCAAACCCGCAATTGGGATATCCAAACCTAGCTCTTCTTGGATAACCTGCTTAGCGATATTGACTTGACCTTGCCCCCCATCAATCACAATCAAATCTGGAGGAGTCAAACCGTCACGCTGTACTCGACCATAGCGCCTGCGAATGACTTCTCTCATACTCGCATAGTCGTCTGGCCCGACTACGGTCTTGATTTTATACTTACGGTAATCTTTCTTACTAGGTTTTCCGTTGACAAAGACCACCATGGCTGAAACAGGACTGGTCCCCATGATATTAGAGTTATCGAAGGATTCGATGCGGACTGGGGTCGGTATTTGGAGCAAACGACCTAGATTTTCAATAGCTCCTTGTGTCTTCTCGACTGATTTCTCTAGCAGGTTAAATTTCTGCTCTAGGCTGACTCGGGCATTTTTTATGGCTAGATTGACCAGCTGCTTTTTCTCTCCACGCTGGGGCTTGAGAATCTTGGTATCCACCAAAGCCTTAACGGCTTCTTCGTCAATATCCTGCGGAATCAATACCTCATTGGGTACTAGGTGGGATTTTTCTTGATAGAATTGTCCCACATAGGTTAGAAAATCCTCATCCGGATCATTGTAATAGGGGAAAAGATTGACATCGCGCTCAATAAGCTTGCCCTGACGAACAAAGAAAACCTGCACACACATCCAGCCCTTGTCCACATGGTAGCCAAAGACATCCCGATTTTGGAGATCCTTGGCCATGACCCGTTGCTTGGTTCGAAGTGTTCCAATAGCCTGAATCAGGTCACGGTATTCCGCCGCACGTTCAAACTCCATAGTCTGAGCTGCCGCCACCATCTTGCCCTTTAGGTCATCAATGATTTTGTCATCTTGGCCTTTCAGAAAATCAGAAACCGCCTGAGCCATAGACTTGAAATAGTCCTCATCCTTCTTACAGATGGTGTGGGCCATACATTGACCGATATGGTAGTAAAAACAGACCTTAGAGGGTGGATTGGTACACTTGCGAAAAGGGAAAATCCGATCCAGTAGTCGCTTGATTTCATTGGCTGCCCCCACATCTGGATAAGGTCCAAAGTAGAGACCGCCGTCCTTTTTGACCTGACGGGTGATAATCAAACGAGGATAGCGTTCATTGGTGATTTTGATGAAAGGATAGGACTTATCGTCCTTGAGCATGATATTGTATTTAGGCTTATTTTCCTTGATCAGGTTGATTTCTAGGAGAAGTGCCTCAATATTGGACTCCGTAACGATAAATTCAAAATCTACAATTTCAGACACCAAGGCCTCTGTTTTGGTATCATGACTTCCACGGAAATAAGACCTCACGCGGTTACGCAGATTTTTAGCCTTTCCTACATAGATAATGGTACCGTTTTTATCCTTGTGAATATAGCAACCAGGGCTAGTCGGCAATAGCTCTAGTTTTGATTTAATCAAGTTATTCATAGTTCCATTATAGCAAAAAAGTAGGGAAAGATAGTCCCCTACTCATTGGTCTCATATAATTTTCGAAGTCTTTCAACATCTTCTTCCTGGATACCATAAAAGGAACCCGCAGGTTGCATGACAGACTTTTCATCTGTATGGTCCAAGCCAATCGCATGCCCCAACTCATGTTCTGCCGTATGGACAAGGCGCTCATAGGAATAGCCATAGTCTGGATTGGACAGATAATAGTGATTCAACCGCACCGTGACAGACAAGAATTGCCCCGTCAAGAGATTGGTCTGACTTTCCGCTTCTCCTGCCACAGGAGTACCTCCGTCATTCATCTCCGTAGCCATAATATCTGACTTGCTGGACTCGGTGACAACTTTAAAGTTAAAAGCACCAGTTTGATTCCAATTCTGAATTGCTTCTAAATATGCCTCTTGAAATCCTGAATCCATCTGCGGATCTAGGTAAATACGAGCAGAAGCCTGCGACCACCTTCCTTCAGAGTGTTGGTGGCTATCTGTCTGGTTCAACTTAGGCAGTTGCCCTGTTTTTTCCCATTGGTCTATACTTTGTTGACCAATCTTGACTGACCGTTCTGCTTGCTTTAGTGCTCCTTGAAAATCCCCGTTTAGATACCAGAGAAGTCCGAAAGCAAGAACGCATAAGAGCACAACTAACCAAACCAGGCGCCAAAACAAACGCCACAAAAAAGAAAAGAAAGCACCTATCAAACGAAAAATCCAGCGCATGTCTCTCCACCTTTCTAGCAAATAAAGACTATTTTACTAAAATAAGCTGAAAGAAAGCTAAATTATGACAATCTCTCTTCTAATTTGAAGTCAATTGGCAGGGTTGCTAAAAAACGTTCCAATTGTTTTTCCCAGTAGTACCACTCGTGCGTTCCAGCGCTATAGCTATAGGTCACATCAAATCCAAGTTTTTTGAGATTTTTCACTGCGAGATTATTGGCTTCGTACAAGAAATCCTGCTCGCCACACCAAGCCCAAAGCTTGGTCTTTTTATCCGATTTTTTAGCCAGACTTTCAAGAGAATAGGGGCTAG
>CAJZGT010000130.1 GCA_916048145.1 uncultured Streptococcus sp. | reverse complement strand
CTGGTTGATGGTGCGGTATCGGCTATGATTGGAGTGGCTTTAGAAGAGTCTCCAATCTTAAAAATCCATCACTTGACGCACGATATTACGCCTTATAATATTTTTGAGGGGAGTTATTGATATTCTGGATGTTCATTTTGGACCTCTATCATGCTGATATGCTGGTCTATCAAAATCAGGTTGTTTATGACAAATCATTTGCAGATGCGAGGATTGGGCAACCCATCCTTTACATCAATTCCCTCTATCGTTTAGGTCTGGCTATCAACCAAGGTTCTTTTGCCAGGGCCTATAATGTGGGTGTCGATTCATATTGGACCATTGAAATAAAGAAAATAGAATCATAAAATAGGAGAATATAGATGAAAAATCAATCAATTAAACAAGTTGTTGCTATCGGTGTTGGAGCTGCGCTCTTTGTTGTCATCGGGATGATCAGCATTCCGACACCTGTTCCAAATACAAGCATCCAGCTTCAGTATGCGGTACAGAGCCTCTTGTCTATCATTTTTGGCCCTCTAGTGGGACTACTTGTTGGTTTAATTGGGCATGCAGTGAAGGACTCTCTTGCTGGTTACGGTCTATGGTGGACTTGGATTATTGCTAGTGGTCTCTTTGGTCTAGCCGTCGGACTCTTTAGAAAATACATTCGAGTAACACAGGGTGTTTTTGAGTTGAAGGATATTATCTTCTTTAACCTCATTCAGATTGTCGCAAATGCTCTTGTTTGGGGTGTCTTGGCGCCACTTGGAGACGTTGTGATTTACCAAGAAGCAGCTGAAAAAGTATTTGCTCAAGGGATTGTCGCAGGTATTGCTAACGCTGTGACTATTGCTATCGCGGGGACTCTTCTTTTGATAGCTTATTCACGTACACAGACTCGTTCAGGAAGTTTGAAAAAGGATTAACATAAGGGAAAAGGCTGGACAACCAGTCTTTTTGCTATTTATAGGCTAGTCGGGTAAGCAATTTAGGCTAGGAATCTTGTTGGCGCTAAGTTTTTCAGAGAAGAGTCTGCAAGAAGGGTTCGATTTATGATAAAATAGAAGTCTAAGAAGCGAATGAAGAGAGTAAGATGAAAGAAGCTATAATTGAGTGGAAGGATTTCTCTTTCCAGTATGAAACGCAACAAGAACCAACCTTGCAAGGGGTGGACTTGACCATTTACAAGGGAGAGAAAGTCTTAATTGTTGGGCCATCTGGGTCAGGTAAGTCGACCTTGGGTCAATGTTTGAATGGGATTATTCCCAATATTTACAAGGGTCAGATGTCTGGAGAATTTTTGATCAAGGGGCAAGCAGCATTTGATATGAGCATTTATGATAAATCTCATCTGGTTAGCACGGTTTTGCAGGATACAGATGGGCAGTTTATCGGTTTATCCGTGGCAGAGGATTTGGCTTTTGCTCTGGAAAATGATGTAACAGCTCTAGATGACATGAAAAGTCGTGTTCATAAATGGGCTGAAAAGCTGGACCTTATTTCTTTACTGTCTCAGCGTCCTCAGGATTTGTCAGGTGGACAAAAGCAGCGAGTTAGTTTAGCTGGTGTCTTGATTGATGAGAGTCCGATTCTCTTGTTTGATGAGCCACTCGCCAATCTGGATCCCAAGTCAGGTCAGGATATTATCGAATTGATTGATCAGATTCATAAGGAGGAGGGGACGACGACTCTTATTATCGAGCACCGTTTGGAGGATGTTCTGCATCGCCCTGTGGATCGGATTGTCTTGATAAACGATGGTCGTATTCTCTTTAATGGGTGCCCTGACCAGTTACTGGCGACTGATTTATTGACACAAAATGGAATCCGAGAACCCCTTTATCTAACCACTCTCCGTCAATTGGGTGTGGATTTAGTCAAGGAAGAACAATTAGCAAATCTGGATAACTTGTCTATCTCAAAAGGTCAGGTTCAGCTGCAGAATGAACTGGCAAAAGAAACCCCAGAATTGCAATCACTCTTTAAATTAGAGGATCTGTCTTTTTCTTATGATGATAGACCGATTTTAAAATCCATTTATCTGGATATTAAAAAGGGCGAAAAGATTGCCATTGTCGGAAAAAATGGAGCAGGGAAGTCAACCCTAGCCAAGGCCTTAAGTAGCTTTATCCAGACGGAAGGTCGCTATCTGTGGGAAGGGCAGGATATCAAAGGAGATTCTGTTGCAGAACGGGCGGAACGAGTAGGCTATGTGCTGCAAAATCCTAATCAAATGATTTCAACCAATATGATTTTTGATGAGGTGGCTCTGGGACTTCGTTTGCGAGGTGTGGACGAGCAGGAAATTGAAACGAGAGTCTATGAAACTTTGAAAATCTGTGGTCTTTATGAATTCCGTAATTGGCCTATTTCTGCCCTTTCGTTTGGACAGAAAAAACGTGTCACTATTGCCTCGATTTTGGTTTTAGGAGCTGAAATTATCCTCTTAGATGAACCAACAGCAGGTCAAGACCAGAAGAACTATACTGAGATTATGGAATTTCTCGAAGAATTGCATCAAAAAGGGCATACCATTGTCATGATTACCCATGATATGCAATTGATGCTGGATTATTCAGATCGAGCCCTTGTCATGGTGGACGGGGAATTGATTGCCGATACTGATCCAGCTAGTCTGTTGAGCAATCCTGAGCTGTTAGTAAAAGCCAATCTAAAAGAAACTTCAATCTTCAACTTGGCCAAGAAACTAGATGTGGATCCACTTGCTTTAACGGAATTTTACAAAGAAAGGAGAGAAGGATGCAAGCTAAATTAATTGGTTACCAGCATAGAGATACTGTGATTCATCGCTTGTCAGGAGCTGGGAAACTTCTCTTTTTCATCCTCGTGTCCTTGGCGGCCATGATTAGCTATGATACCAGACTGCTTGTTCTGATTGCCTTCTTTTCAGTCTTTCTCCTCTATTTGTCAGAGATCCGCTTTAAAGATGTTTCCTTTGTGGCAGTCTTTGCGACGGTATTTGCCGTTTTAAACGTCTTAATGGTCTATCTCTTTTCTCCCGAGTATGGGGTTGGACTTTACGGAGAGAGAAGTGTGATTTGGCAGGGAATCGGTGCCTACACTCTGACTAGTCAGGAACTCTTTTACCTGCTAAATCTGGCCATTAAGTATCTTTGCACCATTCCTCTGGCTATTATCTTTTTGATGACAACCCACCCTAGTCAGTTTGCTTCCAGTTTATATCAAATCGGTGTGCCTTACAAGATTGCCTATTCAGTCAGCCTGACCTTGCGCTATATTCCAGATTTGCAGGAAGAATTCTTTACTATCAAGATGTCTCAGGAGGCGCGTGGGATGGAATTATCCAAGAAAGCTTCTCTTATGCAACGAATCAAAGGCAATCTGCTCATTATTACTCCCTTGATTTTTAGCTCGCTAGAACGCATTGATACCATCGCGACCGCCATGGAGCTTCGACGCTTTGGGAAAGAGAAAAAACGCACTTGGTATAGTTATCAGGCCTTGAAAAAAGGAGACTATCTTACCTTGCTCTTGGCAGCTGTGTTTTTAGTAGCTAGTTTACTACTTATCTTGCAGAATCACGGACGATTTTACAACCCTTGGAAATAGCTTGAAAAAATTGAAAAAATCAAGTCGTTTCTATTGACAATGATTCTGAAAGTGTTATACTAAGAAAGTAGTTTCGCTGATTTACTTCAAACCTGTTGTGAGGTAAGTTAACGATGCCTTAACCACGCTGTTTGCTGAGCTTGACTCCGGGCAGTGTGGCTATTTTTTTGCAATGATGAAAGGAAGCAAGTCATGACAAATCACATTGTATTATTTGAACCACAAATTCCACAAAATACAGGCAATATCGCGCGTACTTGCGCTGCGACCAATTCTC
>CAJZGT010000129.1 GCA_916048145.1 uncultured Streptococcus sp. | reverse complement strand
ATATCTAATTTTCTGACCAAGTTCCATAAAATTTCTCGATACAGAAATTCTTCAACCATACTCGCATTGATTAAGAACAATAAAAATGAAAACCAAGGAACTTGATGTTGAAGGCCAATTAAGTTTGCTTGATTCGTGCTTCCTTGAGCATGAATCAGACTAAAACATAGACTTATAATCAGTAGGCTAACGAATCCAATACCAAGCCATTTCATCCTAGTTTTCATATTGACCTTATGCGCTTGTTTTCGTTGGCCATACATCCATAAAAAAGAAATTAGCGACGCTCCATAGAGAATCTGTAGTATAGTTAACTCACCGATACAAAGAAATTTCAGTAAGTATAGAGATACCAATAGGACATTTACTTGTTGGAATATATAAACTGGAATTATTCTTTTCATAGTTACCTCCGAAATAAATCTTCATAATCTAAATCTAATACCTGCACAATCCTTTCTACCCATGGACTTTGAGGCATTCGTTGTTCCATCTTATAGTGACGAATCTTTTGATACAAACGATTCAATTCACTTGGATAGTGAAACTCTCCCGCAAACATTTTTCTGGTTAACTCAATCCAGCTGATATTTCTTTCAGCCAAAATAATGGACAAGTTCTCCCAAAATCGTTCAGCCATATTGATTCTCCTTTAGTTAGATAAATAATGTGTTTGTGCCATGTAAATCAATTGTTTCGTATCTCTTGGCAATAAAGCTCTAGCCTCTTCCAAATTCAGATTTGGATAAACTCTCTTATTTGAAACCGCAAGAGGAAGTCTGATGGTTAGTTCAGGATTTTTTAAGATCATCTCAATGAAATCCGTTAATCTTAAATTGTCACGGTTCTTAAATCGTAATAAATTTGGAGATAAAAACTCAAAACAATCTGAAGAATAGCTCATCATCTCAATTAATTTATCCCTTGTCATTTCAGAAATCGAATGACAAGATACCTCAATGCCATAGTTTTTGAAGAAGTCTAAAAGAAGTTGATTTCTTTGGCTATTTTTACTTAGATAGAGATCAATCATGGGAGACCTCCCAAAGATTCGGTTCCATTTGATATTCTGAGACTATTAAGGAATCTAATAAATTTGCGAAGTTAATCGGTTTCTTGTCTTCATCATGAGCTTTTACAGTTACTTGGGTTGTAAGTATTCCCTCTTTTCCCTCGGCTTGATAGCCTTGCCCATATAAAACAAAAACAAGATTATGATTATCATCTACAAAGGCATCAGCTCCGTTCTTTATATCCTGACTTTCAAGGAATTCCATAATGTTTTGAAGATAGGATTCGTAAAATAGGGGGTAGTTGTGTTTTTTATGGTAATCATCTAAAAATGTCACTTCAAACTCACATGGATAATTGGGCATCAAAAATATTTGTTCATCCAGCTGTTTGATTTCTGCATCATGTAGTTCTGTTTCTAATTCATCACAATCTAGTATTGATTCTTTATTTAACGCTTTCATCTTTTTCCTCTATTTCTTTTAATTTCTTTGCGATTGCGGCAATCACAGGAACGGTTACACTATTACCAGCTTGTTTATAGAGCTGACTATTACTAGAGACTTTTCTAGCAGCTTCAAAAGCCCAATCAGGAAAACCCTGCAGGCGAAAACACTCTTTAGGAGTGATTCGTCGTATCCTCAGACGGTAAAATTGTCCATCTATCAAGACACCAGCTACATGGTAAACTTGCTTATCTTCTCCTTCATAGCTAGCAACTACTACTCCCATTTGACCACTAGTTGTCAAAGTATTCGCTATACCTTTTCCAACTCTACCACGCCGATACTGAGAACTTGGTCTTTCTAAATTGATTGAATCTCCAATCTCTGCTTGAGCATATCCTTTTTTCGTTGCTTCCCGTACTTTTAGAAATTGGATTGGTTCTGGAATCAGTATTTTGGGGATTTTATCTCCACCTTGCATTGTAGTCAGTGTTGGAGATAAGCCCTCACTTCCATAGACACGACCTGTCTCCTTAAAGCTAGTCGGTAAATCTCCAACAACGACAATACCATGACGATCCTGAGTATTTAAAGTAAACATTGGCTCTTGATTATCCTTGAAACGTCTACCATTTTGTCTTTTTTCTAATCTGTCTGGTGTCATACAAGGAATCGCAACTTTAAATCCTTCTCCTTTTCCACGAACTAAGGTTGGCGCAAGACCTTCTGAATAATAGACTTTACCACTCATTCCACTTCTTGATGGATTCAAATTTCCTAGTACTTTCAAAGTCTCAGAGTTAGTTGCTTGACCTTCTCGTCTGAAAGGAAATAAGAGTCTGGTACCTCTCTTTCTAGAATGTCCGATAATAAACACCCTCTCTCTGTTTTGGGGAACGCCAAAATCCTTACTGTTAAGCACCTGCCACTCAACATCAAACCCCAACTCATCAAGTGTGGTAAGGATTGTGGTGAACGTCCGTCCCTTATCGTGATTGAGTAGGCCTTTAACATTTTCAAGAAAAAGAAAACGTGGTTGGATTTGTTTGGCCGCCCGAGCAATTTCAAAGAACAGAGTGCCTCTAGTATCTTCAAATCCCAATCGTCTTCCTGCGATTGAAAATGCTTGACAAGGGAATCCCCCACAGATGATATCGACTTTCCCTCTAAGTTTTTTAAATTCGTCATCTGAAACATCTCGTATGTCATGAAATTCTATTTCTCCTTCTGTTTGAAAAATGGACTTATAAGATTTCCTAGCAAATTTATCAATCTCACAAAATCCAATACACTCGTGTCCGACACTTTCCATTCCTAGTCGAAAACCACCGATACCTGAAAATAAATCAATAAATCTCATTTCTTTACCCCCCTTCTTGATCGACTATCAATGTCCAAATAGTCACACCACTTGAAATGACAATGAGCATAACTAATATCCACTCGATTGGCGACATTTTAACCACCTCCTTTTCTAACACGGTTATTCCAAACAGAATACAAGCCGTTAAACACAAATTCAGCAAGCACTTCCGCACGTCTAACAAAGCGAACATTGTCAAGAGCATACTGATAGATTCTTTCAAAATCAGTCATAGCAATTTCACTGGCTGTTTCAGAAAAACCCTCTCGTCTAAATTGATCTTGTACCAATCCCCAAATATAATCTCGATCATATTTTGTGACCTTTTCTACTTTTCTTCTCAAGATAGGTTGAGTATTCCTCTCCTCCTCATCCTCAATAAATAAAGAATCAGTCTCACTATATTTAGTCTCACTAACTTCAGTCTCACTAGGGGCTGAATGTGAGACGGGGGCCGTTTCATTTTCAACCTGCCCTAGTCTTTTTTTAACACTAGGCCTGTTTGAATTAGCTACTGGGGTAGAAGATAATTCCCCTAAATAAATCTTATTAGCTAGTCTTCCTTTCTCACTTGAAGACTGTTGGACTTCATCAATTAAGTCATATTCTTTAAGAATTTTTTTGATGGACAGTAATTTTGACTTCGAACAACCTAATAGCCTCATCAGTTTAGAATTAGAAAATACTAAATAGACTGCACCTTCTTCATCTATCCAACCACGACTGAGAGATAATTCTAAACGATCTTTTAAAATAGAATAAGCCACCTTTACTTCTAGTTTCATATCCATATATTTCTCATCCTCAAAAAGAATTTTAGGTAATTTATAATACCGTTCTGAAGTTTGGTATTGATTTGCGGTAATTCGTTTCATAGCGCTCCTCCAAGTTCTTTGAGTATTAAATCTCCACTTGATTCCAATCGAACCAAGCCACTTTTTTCTAATTCAGCCATAAAAGAGATGGCTTCAACAATATCAATTCCCATTTCACGTACTAAAAATGAAATGACAATATAGCGTGATGATTGTAATTCTTTTGTCATTTT
>CAJZGT010000128.1 GCA_916048145.1 uncultured Streptococcus sp. | reverse complement strand
GGACTTGCTTGCCTCCGTCTCGGAGCTAGTCTTGAGGACATCAAAAAAGGAATCGTTGCAACCCGTGTTCCTGGTCGTATGGAAGTCCTCACTCAGAAAAATGGAGCCAAGATTTTCATCGACTATGCCCACAATGGTGACAGTCTCAAAAAACTAATCACTGTTGTAGAGACTCATCAAACAGGAAAGATTGCTCTAGTTCTCGGTTCGACAGGAAATAAAGGAGAAAGTCGTCGTAAGGACTTTGGACTTCTCCTCAATCAACATCCTGAGATTCAAGTCTTTCTGACTGCTGATGACCCCAACTATGAAGACCCAATGACCATTGCAGATGAAATTAGTAGCTACATCAATCATCCTGTTGAAAAAATTGCGGATCGCCAAGAAGCCATCAAGGCAGCTATGGCTATCACAAATCACGAATTAGATGCTGTCATTATTGCTGGTAAGGGAGCCGATTGCTACCAAATCGTCCAAGGAAAGAAAGAAGCCTATCCTGGAGATGCAGTCGTCGCAGAAAATTATTTATAAGATAGTAAAAAATCAAGGGAAATAAAACCCTTGATTTTTTCTATCTTTATTTAAAAGCGTTTCTCAAACCTTCAACGGCACCTTCTACAGCATCTTTAGCATCTTCAACTACTTCTTTTGCCTTAGCAACTGTCTTTTCTACAGCGCCTTCTGCTTCAGTCTTGCTATCTCCAGTAACTTTACCAAATCCTTCTTTGATAGCGCCTGTTGCTTGTTCCAATTTGTTTTCAAGTGACATATGATTGTCTCCTTTAATTTTATTCCGATATGTGTTACCGGTTACATATAGTTTATACCGAATACTAAGGAAAGTCAAACAATGTGCTCAGAAACAGGAAATCAGGCCAAGTAGAAAGTTAATCTTTCCTTATCCAAATCAATAGCCAACTCATACTTTCCATCTTCATTTTGGACAATATAACCTAGGACAACTAAACTGTCCACAAAGATATCACGGCGTTTCTGCATAAGCTGATCTTTTTTGAGAAATTTTAGCAAAAAAGTTGTCATGTATTTGAGAGCATACTCAGGATTAACATCTCCCAAAATGTCATAGAGTTCCTGTTGTTTTTCTGTCAAAGGATACTGATGTTTGACCTTGTAGAAATAATTGGACAGGGTCATTTTTGATCTCGCAAAGTCCGTATTTTCAACTAAAATAGCAGCATTGGTTTGATTGCGTAATTCTGTCTCAAACCTCTGCTCTAACAAGGCTTGATAGGTCGGACTATTTTCTTTAACAAAAATCTCTTGATCCAGTTCGAGACTATCGAGTGTTTCAAGCATAGGAAGATTGAGGTAATAACGCTTATTTTCCCGACGAATCAAGCCAGCCTTTATATACTCTTCCATGAGTTTATCAACTGCAACATCTGGAAATTGAGCCTTAATTTCTCGCAAAATAACATCCTCATGCTGGTCCAGATAGCGGATCAATTCTCCAAAAAATGGCTGTCTCGTTAAACGAGATGGATTAAAAATCTGAATCATGAAGATTCCTTTCTTTACATTCTAACAGAGGCGATGCTGCCAACTGACTAGGATTGGTTCCAGCTTGATTCAGAGGGACAGGCAAACCTAGTTCTCTATAATACTCTCTCCAAAAATCACTAATCTCCTGCTTCCCATCCCCAAATTTCATGGGAATGGTTTCAAAAATCGGTAGGATTTCTGCCATATACTGGGAACAGTAAAAACCAGCTCCATCTGGATAGAAAGAAGCATTATAAGGAGCTTCCAGATGTTTGCAAGCTCTTTCCTTCACCGACTGGATATCCATTTCTGGGTAGACATAGAGGTCGTACAAGTGATTAGACTCAAAGAAGTCTGCTGGTTCTTGACAGATAACACCAAATTTTCCACTAGCGTGGTAAATCATCCCATCCAAATAAATGGCAACATGGTTATAGTTACCTGTTGAAATCTGGATAGCCTGTCCCATGTCCGACTCATCTCTCACAAAAATCAAATCGCCATTTTCTAACATGCTTCACTCCTAGAAAAAAAGGAGCCGAAACTCCTTTCGATATAAGGCAAACTAGCCTTTCCTAATTTGAACTTTAACACTCAAAATCTTAAGCATTAAAGCTTTCAGTCAATTGAGGTACCACTTGTTTCTTACGTGAAACAGCACCAGCAAGGAAGGCATGATTGTTTTCAAGTTTGAAGTTGAAGGCTGCTTCAACCTTGTCCATGTTAGCACCAAGTGCTAGGATTTCTGAGTTTGAGTTGACGATATCTGTAATCATCAAGACAAAGTCAGAGTAACCGTTTGCTGCGTTGGCAACTTGCATTGCAGCTTCAATTTCTGCTTGACGTTCCAAAACTTCAGCGATATCAACTGTGTTTACTTGAGCAACACGGACATTATTTCCGTTCAATTCAAAAGTTTTAGCATCGATGTCAATCAATTCTTCAGCAGATTTGCTAGCCAAGTTTGTACCAGCTTTCAACATAGCCAAACCATATTCCTCCAAGTTGACACCAGCTAATTCAGCCAATTCAGGAGCAATGACTGTATCTGTTGGGTGTGTTGTTGGTGATTTCAAAAGAAGAGTATCTGAAATCAAACCTGAAAGCATCAAACCAGCAATCTCTTTAGGAACAGCTACACCATGTTCTTTGAACATACGGTAAACGATTGAAGACGCTGAACCAACTGGCTCCAAACGCATGTAAAGTGGGCTTGCAGTTTCAAAGTTAGCCACACGGTGGTGGTCCACAACACCGTAAACTTCTACTTCAGCGATATCTGATACAGATTGTTGGAATTCATTGTGGTCAGTCAAGATAACTTGCTCTGCACCTTCTGCTTTAGCAGAAGTGATAACACGCGGTGCTTCTACACCAAAATAGTTCAAGACAAAGGCTGTTTCTTCATTTGGAGTTCCAAGGGCAACAGCTTCCGTATCCAAACCGTAAGCTTCCTTTGCAAGGTAGGCAAAGGCTACAGATGAACCGATGGCATCTGAGTCTGGATTTTGGTGACCAAATACTAGAATCTTAGACATGATAATACCTCATTTTATTTATTCTCTTTATTGTAGCATTTTTTTCGCTTTTTGACAAAAGTAAGAGGAGTCAAAGGACTCCCCGCTACTCTTCAAAATAACTGAGTAAATTTCTATCTTGATTTTCAGATAAAAATCTTTCCTTCTGTGACCTCTTCTTACGCTTGAGAAAGGCTTCTGCCGACATAGCTTCTTCCTTACTGGCAAAACCTTGAGCATAGATAAGTTTGACTGGCAAGCGTGCTCGTGTATATTTGGCTCCCTTCCCACTATTGTGGACAGCGAGACGTCTTCTCACATCAGTCGTATAGCCTGTATAGTAGGATCCGTCACGACACTCTAGCACGTACATATAAGCCTTATAATCCATAATAAATCTCTTCAAGTTCAGGCGTATAAGAGCCATCATCATTATGAACAATGAGAGGTGGCAAGACCTTAAAGCCACTTGTTGAACCATCCTTGATGGCCTCAATCAAGAGCATATTAGCTTCCTTTTCCTTTTTTGGATAGACAAATTGCAGACGCTTAGGTGCTAAATTATGTCGTTGCAAGCTGTCCAAGATATCTAAAAGTCGATCAGGACGATGAACCATGGCCAAACGCCCATTAGATTTGAGAATACTCTGAGCACTACGACAGATTTCTTCCAAATTAGTCGTAATTTCATGGCGCGCCAAGAGATAATGTTCACTCTCATTCAGATTGGAATGAGGATCCACCTTGAAATAGGGTGGATTACACAAAATCATATCCACCTTACTTCCCTGTATACGAGAAGGCATATTTTTCAAATCATCACAGATGACCTCCATCTGCTCTTCTAAACCATTC
>CAJZGT010000127.1 GCA_916048145.1 uncultured Streptococcus sp. | reverse complement strand
AGTACGGTAAGGCGACGCTGACGTGGTTTGAATTTGATTTTCGAAGAGTATTAAAAGACCAAACGCAAGACTGCAGTTAAGACCACTCCAAAGAGAACTGTTCCAACTAGATTGCGGTAGCGAAAGGCTACCCAAGCCGTTGGAAAGACTGCTAAGAAGTCCAGCCATTTGATTTGAGGAAGACTCCCAACCTTGCCTGTCACTACGCTTGAAAGAATCAAGGCAAAGATAATAGAAACAGGCAAGAATTTCAAAAAACGCTCAACGATTGCAGGCAAGCCCTTATACTTGACCAAGATGAAGGGAATCATACGGGGAATCCAAGTCACCAAGCCAGAGAAAATAACTGCTAATAAAAGATACTTACTGACCATCTAAAACCACCCCCATTGTACAACCTAGCAAGGTCGCAAACAGAACAGCTAGCGACTGAGACACCACTGTTAAGAGTAAAAAGAAGGACACCGCAACAACTGCTAGGATAATGAGCAGATTGCGGACAGGAATCCGTCTTTGCATAATCTGGAATTGCGAAGCAAAAATTCCAATGAACATCCCAACCAGGGCAAAATCCAAGCCAAAGATTTCTGGATTTGGCAGCAGACCACCCAGAGCCGTTCCGACAACTGTTCCCACAAACCAAGCCACATAGCTGTTGAGATTGTTTCCGTGCATCCACATAGGATTGACCTTGTCTGTATGGGCTAACTCGCCCATCAAAACGCCATAAGTCTCATCCGTCAAGAGACTAGACATACCGATATTTTGCCAGAGACTGGTATGACGGAAATAGGTTGACGCATGCAAACTCAACAAAAAGAGACGCAAATTAATCAAAAAGACCGTCATAGCAATAGCTGCCACAGGTGCTTGAACCGCAATCAGTGCCAACATGGCAAACTGGGCGCTCCCAGCATAAACAAAGAGGCTCATCAAGCCCATCTCAACAGGTGTCACATAGGGCGCACCAATAATCCCACAGGCCAAGCCAATACTGACATAACCAAGGGCCGTTGGCATGGCCGCCTGCGCCCCCTCCCAAAATCCTTTTTCTTTCATCTTTCTCCTCATATTGTCTTAATAATACTCAATGAAAATCAAAGAGCAAACTAGAAAGCTGGCCACAGGTTGCTCAAAACATTGTTTTGAGGTTGCAGATAGAAGCTGACGCAGTTTGAAGAGATTTTCGAAGAGTATAAGTAGGCTGAAAAGGCTCCAGCCATAGCATGGACTATTATAACACATTCAGGAAAGAGAAAAAAGTCTGCTGATTGTAATCAGACAGACTCCATTTTATTCTTATTTAATCTTGAAGAATTGAACAATTGCCACAATACCTTGATAAATAAAGACAAAGGCAATGGTGTAACTAATATAGAGACCGGTCATCAATGGGTGTCCCATCATGATTAAACCTGCTACGATTCCTAAAATCCCCATCCAAACTAGAGGGGTACCTACCGATTTATCCGTCTTACGAACCTTGAAACCAACGATAGTTTTTGTAATACCATTTGTCAAGGCCCATAAAGAAATGATAAATGGTACAAATGTTACCATTTCAATAAAGCTACCTGAGAACAAGGTAAGAGCGAGGATGAGGGTAACAATTCCTCCAAATAAATTCCAGCCATGCTTTTCTTCTGATTTGAAGTATTGTACAATCTCAGAAATCCCTTGAACTGCAAATACAAGTGCAAACCAGAAAGTCATGGAAGCCAAGCTAATAAGAGGATGTGCAAACATATTAAAACCTACAAAAACTGCAAAAATACCCGCAATTAGTAACAACCATTTCCAAATTTTCGACATTATTTTTCTCCTTTTTTAGAGTAATCTTCCTCTAGTATTCCATAAATCATCATATCCAAAACCTGTGATAATTGATGTTCATATCCTGAAACCAAGTCAGGCAAACTGCTATCTGACGAAACAGTTAAATAATAGGAACGAAACATATCCTGAATCAATCGCAGATAGTCCATAGCTCGTTTCTCATCAATATGCTCTTTCAGTTTGGATTCTGATATAAGTTTTTGACAAACTTGTTCATTCAAGTCCAAAAAGATAGCTTTTGGATTCTGATATAAGTTTTTGACAAACTTGTTCATTCAAGTCCAAAAAGATAGCTTTCTGTGGTGCAATGTCTGCTTCCAATTCTTCTGGTGTCGCAATCATTGCCTCAAAGAAAATGTGGCTATGTTCTGGGTATTGCTGATAAAATTGGTGACGTCTTTCCATATAATCAGCTAAGGAGGGCACTTGACCTTCCACCCCCAGAAACACTGCCAAAGCTTTCTCAAAACTCTCCTGAAAACAAGTTAGATAGAGGTCTGATTTCCCTGAAAAATTATGATACAAAACTCCTTTGGAAATACCATCCACTTTACAAAGTTCATTGATGACAAAACCTTGATAGCCTTTTGTAGCAAATTCAAACAAAGCAGCGGTAATGATTTTCTCTCTTCGTAGTCTTGTTTTTTCTTCTTTTCTCATGTATTTATCTCTACATTTTTTAATTATAAACCGATTGGTCTGAAATGTCAAGCAACTTTCTCAAAAATTTAACAGTCTGCTGATTGTAGCCATCATAAACAGACTGGAATCCAGTCTCAAACATATAATATACACATTCTTCGCTAAATGTTTTCACGGATATTCAAGAGTATGATAAAGGCAGCTAGAAGAAATAGCAATAAAACAAAGCTAACTGCCAGAGTTCCAAAGCTAGTAGCAATGGTTACCAAAGCTATTGTAAATAAGCTAGGTAAAACAACTGTAATGGCACCGATAGAGGATTGAACTGCTCCCATTGACTCCTCAGGTATTTGTTTAAAAATGAGTTCCTGTAATCGAGGAGAGAGGATACCTGCGAAAAAGGCATCCAAGGCACTAAAGATAAGAATCCAGTCAAAACGAACTGCCACAAAGCCAACTAAAAGGAGTAATTGGATAATAAGCGAGGCATATAGGGCTAGTTTTATGGAGATTGTATTCTTCAGATAGCCACTCACAAGGCTTCCGACAATAAGGGCTGACAATTCAAGGGTGGATAACAAGGCAAGAGATTGACCTGTTTGTAAATTCAAAAAGGGCTGATTCCTCAAAAACAGAGTAGAAACAGGAACTGTAACATTTATCACTGCTTGACTAATAGAGATAATAAACAAAACCAAGAGCACCTTATTCATATTCCATATCAATTTTGATGATTGGAGCAGATGCTGGCAAAAGGATTTTACAGAGAGTCCTTCTTGATAGCTAATCGTTTTTTCTACTTTCAAGAGGTCTGTTTTTATGAAAAGAATACCTAAAAATGCGATTAAAAAGGTCAGAGCATTCAGTAAGGAAATAGACTGGATAGATAGAATACCTAGTAAGACTCCTCCTAGAATATTACTGATTGTTTTCACTAAACTAACAGTTGACTGTTTAAATCCAATAGCTTCTGCCAGATGGTCTTGCCCAATAATTCTAATGAAAATCGGAGTGAGCATGGCGCCTGAAAAATAACTCAATGTGTCAGATAAGAGGTTAATCAGACAAATAAATGCTACTAATAACAAGGAAAAGGACTGCCCTGAAAGTGATAAAGAAACGATAGAGTAAAGCAAAAATTTTGCAAAACTAATCATTGTATATTTTAGGACACGATGATGTTGAAAATCCGCCAAAACTCCCAGAAAGATTTGCAGAACTTGAGGAAGGGTTTCTGAAATCGTGATCAGTAAAATCGCCAAAGGGGCAAAAGATGCATCTGCCACATAATTCAAAAAGGCCAGATAAAAAATCGTATCCCCAACCGTTGAAATCCACTGGTTGATGGTTAATTGCCTAAAATTTCTATTTTGAAGAAATACTTTCATCACAACTCCTTTTAAAGTTC
>CAJZGT010000126.1 GCA_916048145.1 uncultured Streptococcus sp. | reverse complement strand
GAAAAAATAAGAGAGGAGTTGAATCGATGAAGCCCATTCCCTTTTTAACTGAGGAGGAAATTAAAAAATTGCAAGAAGCAGAAGCTCATTCGAGCAAGGAACAAAAGAAAACTGCCGAACAAATAGAAGCTATCTACACTTCTGGTCAGAATATCCTCGTTTCAGCTTCGGCTGGTTCTGGGAAGACCTTTGTCATGGCCGAGCGCATTCTGGATCAGTTAGCGCGTGGTGTCGAAATTTCTCAACTCTTTATCTCAACCTTTACCGTTAAGGCTGCCACAGAGCTTAAAGAACGTTTGGAGAAAAAAATAAGCCAACAAATCCAAGAAAGTAGCGATGTTGACCTCAAACAACACTTGGGTCGCCAGTTGGCAGACCTACCCAACGCTGCCATCGGAACCATGGATTCCTTCACACAAAAATTCCTTGGCAAACACGGTTATCTACTTGATATTGCGCCTAATTTCCGTATTTTACAAAACCAAAGCGAGCAACTTCTTCTAAAAAACGAAGTCTTTCATGAGGTCTTTGAAGCCCATTACCAAGGTAAACAGAAAGAGACCTTTAGTCATTTGCTGAAAAACTTTGCTGGACGTGGAAAAGATGAACGTGGTCTGCGCCAGCAAGTCTATAAAATTTATGACTTCCTCCAATCCACCAGCAACCCTCAAAAGTGGCTGAGTGAATCTTTCCTCAAAGGTTTTGAAGAGGCTGATTTTACCAGTGAAAAAGAAAAACTGACTGAGCAAATCCAGCAAGCCCTTTGGGATTTGGAAAGCTTTTTCCGTTATCATCTGGATAACGATGCCAAGGAGTTTGCAAAGGCTGCTTATTTAGAAAATGTTCAGTTGATTCTGGATGAAATTGGCTCCTTGAATCAAGAGTCCGATAATCAGTCTTATCAAGCAGTGCTTGCGCGTGTTGTAGCAATTTCGAAAGAGAAAAACGGCCGGGCCCTGACTAATGCTAGTCGTAAGTCTGATTTGAAGCCACTGGCCGATGCCTACAACGAAGAGAGAAAGGCCCAGTTTGCTAAACTAGGACAACTAGCAGACCAGATAACGATTCTCTACTATCAAGAACGTTATCATAAAGACACATGGGAACTAGCTAAAACCTTCCAAGCATTCATGAGTGATTTTGTAGAATCTTATCGTCAGCGTAAACGTCAGGAAAATGCCTTTGAATTCGCTGATATTAGCCATTATACCATTGAGATTTTAGAGAAATTCCCGCAAGTCCGTGAGACTTATCAGGATCGCTTCCACGAAGTCATGGTCGATGAGTATCAGGATACCAATCATATTCAAGAACGAATGCTGGAATTACTTTCAAATAGCCACAATCGCTTTATGGTGGGAGATATCAAGCAGTCCATCTATCGTTTCCGTCAGGCAGACCCTCAGATTTTTAATGAAAAATTCCAACGCTATGCGCAAAATCCCCAAGAAGGCAAGCTGATTCTCCTCAAGGAAAATTTCCGTAGTAGTTCAGAAGTGCTGTCAGCAACCAATGATGTCTTTGAACGTCTCATGGACCAAGAGGTCGGCGAAATCAACTATGACAGCATGCACCAACTTGTTTTTGCCAATACCAAGCTGACTCCTAATCCAGAAAACAAGGCAGAATTTCTCCTCTATGACAAGGACGATACAAGTGAGGAAGAAGAGGGTCAGGCAGAAACGAAACTAACAGGCGAAATGCGCTTAGTTATCAAGGAAATTCTTAAACTCCATCAGGAGAAAGGTGTTTCCTTTAAAGAAATTGCCCTTTTGACCTCCAGCCGCAGTCGTAATGACCAGATTCTCCTCGCTCTGTCTGAATACGGAATTCCTGTCAAAACTGACGGAGAGCAAAACAATTATCTCCAATCCCTAGAAGTGCAAGTCATGCTAGACACCCTTCGTGTCATTCATAATCCCCTGCAAGACTATGCCTTGGTTGCCTTTATGAAGTCTCCAATGTTTGGTTTTGACGAGGATGAGTTAGCACGTTTGTCCCTTCAGAAAGCAGAGGATAAAGTCCACGAAAATCTCTATGAGAAACTAGTAAATGCTCAAAAACTGGCAAGCAGCCAAAAAGGATTGATTCACAGGGCCCTAGCTGAGAAACTAAACCAATTCATGGATATCTTGGCTTCTTGGCGCTTGTATTCCAAAATCCACTCCCTCTATGACCTGATTTGGAAGATTTATAACGACCGTTTTTATTATGATTATGTGGGGGCTTTACCAAATGGTCTTGCTAGACAGGCTAATCTCTATGCCCTAGCACTGCGTGCTGATCAATTTGAAAAGAGCAATTTCAAAGGCTTGTCGCGTTTTATTCGTATGATTGATCAAGTCTTAGAAGCCCAGCACGATCTTGCAAGCGTTGCCGTCGCACCGCCAAAAGATGCAGTAGAGCTCATGACCATCCACAAGAGTAAAGGGTTAGAGTTTCCTTACGTTTTTATCCTCAATATGGATCAAGACTTTAACAAGCAAGACAGCATGTCAGAGGTCATTCTCAGTCGTAAAAACGGTCTAGGTGTCAAATATATTGCCAAAATGGAGACAGGAGCAGTGGAAGATCACTATCCAAAAACCATCAAACTCTCCATTCCTAGTCTGACCTATAGACAGAACGAAGAAGAATTACAGCTGGCAAGCTATTCTGAGCAAATGCGTCTACTGTATGTTGCTATGACTCGAGCTAAGAAAAAGCTCTACCTTGTCGGCAAGGGTTCTCGCGAAAAGTTGGAAGCCAAGGAATACCCAGCAGCTAAAAATGGAAAACTAAATAGCAACACTAGACTTCAAGCCAAGAATTTCCAAGATTGGATTTGGGCTATCAGTAAAGTATTTACCAAGGATCATCTCAACTTTAGCTATCGTTTTGTTGGTGAAGATCAGCTGACTAGAGAAGCTATCGGAGAGTTGGAAAACAAGAGCCCTCTCCAAGATAGCTCTCAAGCAGATAACCGTCAGTCAGAAACCATCAAAGAAGCCCTTGAAATGCTGAAAGAGGTTGAAGTCTATAATACTCTTCACCGTGCAGCCATTGAACTTCCTAGTGTTCAAACCCCAAGTCAAATCAAGAAATTTTACGAACCTGTTATGGATATGGAAGGTGTTGAGATTGCTGGTCAAGGCCAGTCAGTAGACAAGAAAATCAGCTTTGATTTACCAGATTTTTCAACCAAAGAAAAGGTAACAGGAGCTGAGATTGGTAGTGCCACCCACGAACTGATGCAGAGAATTGATCTCAGTCAGATACCAACGCTTGCTAGTCTGACAGAAACTCTCAAACAAGTTCAAACCAGTCCAGTTGTCAGAGACAAAATCAATCTTGCTAAAATTCTTGCATTCTTTGACACAGAACTCGGTCAGGAAATTCTTGCTAATACCGACTATCTCTACCGCGAGCAACCTTTCTCCATGCTCAAACGAGACCAAAAGAGTCAGGAAGACTTTGTTGTCCGTGGTATCCTTGATGGCTATCTACTTTACGAAGACAAAATCGTTCTGTTCGACTATAAGACAGACCGCTATGATGAACCAAGTCAACTCATAGACCGTTATCGTGGTCAGTTAGCCCTATACGGAGAGGCTTTATCTCGAGCCTATTCGATTGAAAATATTGACAAATACTTGATTTTACTCGGTAAAGACGAGGTTCAAGTTGTAAAAGTATAATTTATACTCTTCGAAAATTAAATTCAAACCACGTCAGCTTCAGCTTACTGTAGATATGCTCATTGACTTCGTCAGTCTTATCTGCAACCTCAAAACAGTGTTTTGAGCAACCTGCGGCTAGCTTCCTAGTTTGCTCTTTGATTTTCATTGAGTATTAGAAAGGAGACCTCATGACACTTCCAGTTAGAAAATCCCTGCACGATGCGGTTT
>CAJZGT010000125.1 GCA_916048145.1 uncultured Streptococcus sp. | reverse complement strand
AATAGAGACTGGCATTTTTCAAACTATCTTCTAGAGGTTCACTTTTCTCCAAAATTGAAAAAGCCGCTTGGATATTCTCAAATGGTAGGGAAGGTAAATCCTCAGCAATACTACCACAAATAGCAATGACAGGAACTCCGACAGGGGTCCTTTTTGCTACGCCTATCGGCGCTTTACCTGCTAAACTTTGACGATCTAGCCTTCCTTCTCCTACAACTACCAAGTCAGCATCTGCAACTTTCTTATCAAAGTTGATTAGATCCAAGCAGGTATCTATTCCAGATACGATTCTTGCCTGAGCAAAGGCACACAAACCGGCAGCAATGCCCCCACCAGCTCCTGTTCCTTTAATTTCTAATGTTGCAGGTGAAACTTTTTCATAAAAATCTTGGATTGCCTGATCTACGGCCTCAAACATAGTAGGATCTAGGCCTTTTTGTTTGCCAAAAATATAGGTCGCACCTTGAGGACCACATAAGGGACTCACGACATCTGCTAAAATACGAATTTGCACATCTTCAGGAATTTCATAGCGATTTTCTATTGAAACAGAAGCTAAGTTCAATAAGGATTGACCACAAGAGGGCAAGACATTTCCATTCTTATCATAAAATTGATAACCTAAACCAGCAGCAATCCCCAGTCCTCCATCATTACTGGCCGTGCCACCAACACCGATATAGATATCTTTAATCCCTTTAGCAATGAGATGGCGAATCAACTCTCCGATACCACGAGTTTGGATTTGCAGTGGATTTCGTTTCTCTATCGGAATCTTTCCAAGACCAACCAAGTCAGCTACTTCAAATAGTGCCAGTTCCCCTTTTTGAAAATAGCGCATGGCTTCTTTTGGTCCAAAAGGTCCTGTAACTTGGATCCATTTTTCTTCAAAGTCAATAGAATGTCTAATAGCATCAACGGTACCTTCTCCCCCATCACCAATAGGGCAGAGAAGACATTCTACATCTGCTATTGATTGTTGGAAGCCTCTTTTAATAGCTTCAGCCACCTCTTCAGCGGTCAAGCTTTCCTTAAATGAATCTGGTGCAATTACAATCTTCATATTTTACCCCATTCTAACCAGTCAATCAAAGGAAGAACTTCTAAAAAATCTCTCTTATCAACATAATTCGGTATTTCTTTTTTGAGCACTTCTTTGGCACAAAAGGCGATTCCTAGTCCTGCTGACTTCAACATTAATAAGTCATTAGCCCCGTCACCGATTGCAATCGTTCTTTCTTTAGGAAGTTTTAGTTTATCTCTCCATTTTTCCAGAGTCTCTTTTTTGACCTCAGGACTTATAATTTGTCCAATCAATTTTCCAGTTAAAAGACCATCTTTGACTTCGAGTTGGTTGGCAGAGAAATGGGCAATGCCAAGTGATTTTGCTAATCGATCAACTATTGGTGTAAATCCACCGGACACCAGACCAACTAGGATGTCGTTCTTTTGGAGAATAGAGATAAATTTCTGGGCATTTGGCGTTAGATGAATAGTGTTGAAGACTTTATCAAAAACCGAAATAGGAAGACCTTCCAACAAGGACACTCTTTTTCTTAAACTGCTTTCAAAGTCTAACTCTCCTCGCATTGCCCGACTTGTAATCTGCGAAATTTCCTCCTCACGACCTGCCTCTCTTCCCAACAAATCAATCACTTCTTCTAGGATTAAGGTTCCATCAACATCCATAACACACAATCCTTTTACTTGAGACATCACTCCTCCTCTCTAAATAGCCCAAAAATCGTATGAAATCATCATACGATTTTATCTATTAATTAACTAAACTATGGTACAAGTCAAGGTATGACCTGCAGGCTGTATCCCATGAGAAATCACACTCCATAGCTTGTTTTTGTAGATTTCTCCAAACGTCAGGATGGTTTCTATACAAGTCCAATGCTGTTTGGAAAGTCCAATTCAACCAATAAGGAGATAGATTGTCAAAGCTAAAGCCAGTACCGCTTCCTTCTATTGGATTGAAAGCGCGAACGGTATCTCGCAAGCCACCAACTTCATGGACCAATGGCAAGGTTCCGTAACGCATAGCCATCATTTGAGACAAGCCACACGGTTCAAAACGACTCGGCATGAGGAAGAGGTCACAGGCAGCATAGATTTCTTGAGCTAGTTTGACATCAAAAGTGATATTTGCTGATAGCTTGTCTGGATAGATTTGAGCAAACCATGAGAAGGCTCCTTCAAAGGCTGGGTCGCCAGTTCCCAAAAGAACAATCTGAACATCTTCTTGCAAGATCTGGTGCAGACTTTCGACCACTACATCAAAACCTTTTTGACGTGTCAAACGAGAAACAATTCCCACCAGAGGAACGTCAGCTCTAACTGGCAAGCCAACTCTCTCTTGTAATTTTGCCTTATTCTGTGCTTTTCCAGACAAATCATCCTGATTAAAATGATAATCTAATAGGGCATCCGTCTGAGGATTATACAAATCATCATCAATCCCATTCACGATACCAGAAACTTTACCAGACTCCATTCGAAGAATCTGATCCAAGTTACATCCAAACTGACTAGTCATAATTTCATGGGCATAGCTAGGCGAAACGGTTGACACACGGTCTGCGTAAAGAATTCCAGCCTTCATCCAGTTCAGACAGTTGTTCCAGCGAAGGGTACCATCAGCATAACGTTCAAAGTCAACTCCAAATAGATCCCAAAGCATTCCTTCAGAAAACTGACCTTGGAACTCCAAGTTATGAATTGTTAAAACAGTTTTAATACTACGGTAAGCTTGAATCCAATTGTACTTTTCCTTTAACAAGAAAGGAACCATAGCTGTATGGTAGTCATGAACATGAAGAAGGTCAGGGATAAAGTCAATCCTTTCCATAGCCTCAATGGCAGCAAGTTGGAAGAAAGCAAAGCGTTCTCCGTCATCAAAATCACCGTAAACATGACCACGGAAGAAATAATACTGGTTGTCAATAAAGTAGAAGGTTACACCGTTTAAAACTGCTTTCTTAATTCCACAGTACTGGCTTCTCCACCCAACTCTGACCTCAAAATGGAGAACATCTTCAATCTGATCTCCAAACTTAGCTTCTACCATGTCATAGTAGGGTAAAATCACTGCAACTTCATGTCCCGCTTTTACCAGTGATTTAGGAAGAGCGCCAATGACGTCTCCCAAACCACCTGTTTTTGAAAAGGGTGCACCCTCAGCTGCTACAAATAAAATTTTCATGAATGAATATCCTCTGTTACTTTAGCACCTTTCTTAACGACGACTGGATGTTCTGCAGTTCCACGGATCACAACTCCATCTGCAACTTCCACACCCTTGTCCAAGATAGCATATTCTACCTGAGCACCTTCTCCAATAACAACACGAGGGAATAAGATGCTATCTTTAACCAAGCTATCCTTATGGACATGAATATTGCGTGATAGAACAGAATTAGCCACTTGACCTTCAATGATACTACCAGAAGCAAACTGAGATGTACTTACCTTAGATGTATTGGCGTAGTAAGTTGGCTCTTCGTTTTTAACCTTTGTATAAATCTTTTGATTTGGTGAGAAGAGAGAATAGAATTTTTGCGATTCAAGCATATCTTTGTTAGCTTGGTAATAAGACTCTACAGAGTGAATATTTGCAAGGTATCCTGTGTACTCGTAGGCAAAAGCCCCTTCTTTGGCAGCTAAATCCCGTAAAACATAGCGCAATTTCTCTGGATGTTCTTTCTTAGCTTCTTCTTCTAAGCGTTCAATCAACCAAGGTGTATCAACAACAAAGATATCTGTAGACATATTGTAAACTTCATCTGTTGACTTGCTATCAAAGAGTTTATGAGAACGAACATGGTCTGTTTCATCCACTTCCAAGATTGCATTTACTTCTGAAATGTCTTTCTTAGCTAGTTTTTTATAAACTACAGTGATAGG
>CAJZGT010000124.1 GCA_916048145.1 uncultured Streptococcus sp. | reverse complement strand
TCGTGTCAGGAAATGGCAAGGACGTGACGGTTTTCCCAGTTCAGGAAAATATCCATCGCAATAACATTCTTTCAAAAACCATCGTTCCTGCACGTATTTCAGCAAGTTTAGCTGACAAGGCTAAAGCCATGGCAGTGCAAATCGCAGAACAGCTCAACTTGTCTGGAACTCTTTGCGTGGAAATGTTTGCGACCGCTGACGATATCATTGTCAATGAGATTGCCCCACGACCACATAACTCAGGGCACTACTCAATCGAAGCCTGCGACTTCTCGCAGTTTGACACCCATGTTTTAGGAGTTCTGGGAGCACCATTGCCAGCTATCCAACTATATGCTCCAGCCGTCATGCTCAATGTTCTTGGCCAACATGTCGAGGATGCTGAAAAATATGTCACAGAAAATCCAAGCGCCCACCTCCACATGTATGGTAAAATAGAAGCAAAGCATAACCGCAAGATGGGACATGTGACATTGTTTAGTGATGTGCCAGATAGTGTGGAAGAGTTTGGGGAAGGGATAGATTTTTAGGAGAAACCTATGATTCAACTCATTGTCAACGCATTTGTTGAAAAAGAGAAGACTGGAGCAGTCGTGGAAGTCTTGTATGCTAGTAGCGATCATGAAAAAGTGAAAGTCAAATATGAAGAGCTAGTTGCTCAATACCCTGAAAACTATTTGGCAATTTATGATGTCCCGCTAGAGACGGATTTGAATACACTAGATCATTACCCATCTGTATGGATTGGGAAAGAGGAGTTTAAGTGAATAATGCATTATAATTTTAAGTTTATTTTAGTTTTTACATTAAATGAGCTAAGATGAAGGATGGTAAGTTTTAGGAATGGAGTTTATTGATGTTTTAAATAAAGAAAGTTGGAAATCAGTATACAGATTCCAAAAATCTGAGTCTAATTACGCAGTATGTTGCTGTATATGTGAATATAGTGGAACTGATATGGATTTAGAGAAAGCTGAACTTTCTGAACGGATTGATTTTACATTATTGGTTCCACTAGTAGTTTATAAGACAAATAATAAAAAATTCAGAAAATGGTTAATTAAATCGGGAGGCAAACCTTATAATTTTGGTGAATTACCTACTACATACAAATCATTAACAAATGTCAAATCTTATATAAGTGATCATTGTTTAAAAATAGAATTTAAAAAAAATGGTGTTCAAGAAGTAATTTCATTTGAACTTTCTGAAGAAGAAAGAAAGTTTATGAGTAGTGTAAGTACGTTTAGTTTTGTAGTGGAGTCAAGGACACACACTGCTATAGGTAGAGTCAAATTTTCTACATCTGATGATGACCAACCTATATTTCCTATGTCTAAAATTTCAATAACTGACAATAAATTTGAGAAAAAAATTTCGTCTATTATAAATAATATTAACCGCCTAAAACAGGTAATTCCTGGTAATTTCAACAACTATTTAGATATTATAGGTTCATCTGACTATGAAGTATACCAATCGACAACTAGTGGTGAATCACTACCCTCAAAATCAAATTTAAAATTGGGCAAATTGTGTTATTCTTGTAATAAACAGGAAATAACGAGAGAACATTGCTCTCCTAAGTGGATGTCAGATAACTATCGTGTCAAACCTCTTATAGGTAATATATTTTGTAGGGATTGTAACCAATGGTTTGGCCAGTTTTTTGAAAAAGATGCACTAAATATCTTAACCATAAATAACCACATAACTGATTCACAGCGTCTATTTATCAGTAAATGGTGTATAAAGACAGCAATAACAATGTCTATTGCGTCTGGAGTAGTTGTTAATCCAGTATGGTTACCACAGTTAAGAAATGAAATATTTCCTGAAGGTTTTGAAGTGTACTTCAACCCTAATATTAAATTGAATGAACCAGGATTTAATTATGGCGTGAGTAGATTTAACAAGCAGTTGTCTCGAGAGAATTTATTTTTATTTACTTTAGCATGTAAAGATTTTTCATTGGTTGTTATTAATAAGAATAGGAAAATGATTCCTTCCATACCATTTTATAAGTTATATCCAGAATTTGCGAATGGTTCGGGTAATAATGTTAATAATTTTGCTGATCTCCATCAAATATTACATGAAATATTAGCAGATGAGAAAACTAAGGAGTTCCAGCTTCCAATTCGCATTCATAAAAATAACTAGCTAATGTAGTGTTGTACTCCTAAAATATGTAAAGGCTATAATTTTTATTTTCTGCTCTAATTGGGATTAGAAAATAAAAGATTGAAAGCAAGAAAGGAGAGGGTAAGTTTAAGCGCTTGAATTTGTGCTAAAAGCATCTCTCCTGTAAAAAATAACTTTAAAACTAGATAGGAAAGGACACTAGGTTCCACTAATTTGAATCTGGACATCCGATCTTTGATAAAATAAATAAAAAAGAAAGGAACAAGGGTACCGTATTTCCTAAACTGAATACGGGCTACGGACTTGGTCAAAAAGATGGTTTTTCCTAGAAGCTGATGCTTCTTCATCTAAACTCCTATTTTTACTGTGTCCGTTTAACGCCCTTAATATCTTAAACCATGATCAACCGTTACTCTCGCCCTGAGATGGCGAATATTTGGAGTGAAGAAAATAAATACCGTGCTTGGCTTGAGGTGGAAATCTTGGCTGACGAGGCATGGGCTGAGTTGGGGGAAATCCCTAAGGAAGATGTGGCTTTGATTCGCGAGAAAGCGGACTTTGACATCGACCGTATTTTGGAGATTGAGCAGGAGACTCGCCACGATGTGGTGGCTTTCACACGTGCAGTTTCTGAGACGCTTGGTGAAGAGCGCAAGTGGGTCCACTATGGCTTGACCTCTACCGACGTGGTGGATACGGCCTACGGTTACCTTTATAAGCAGGCCAACGATATCATCCGTCGTGACCTTGAAAACTTCACCAACATCATCGCTGATAAAGCGAAAGAACACAAATTCACTATCATGATGGGGCGTACCCACGGTGTGCACGCTGAGCCTACAACCTTTGGTCTTAAATTGGCGACTTGGTACAGCGAAATGAAGCGCAATATCGAGCGTTTCGAGCATGCGGCTGCTGGTGTGGAAGCTGGTAAGATTTCTGGTGCGGTTGGAAATTTTGCCAACATTCCACCATTTGTAGAGCAATACGTCTGCGACAAGTTGGGTATCCGTGCCCAAGAAATCTCAACACAGGTCCTTCCTCGTGACCTCCACGCTGAGTATTTTGCAGTTCTTGCTAGCATCGCGACTTCAATCGAACGCATGGCAACGGAAATTCGTGGTTTGCAAAAATCAGAACAACGCGAAGTAGAAGAGTTCTTTGCCAAAGGTCAAAAAGGTTCATCAGCTATGCCTCACAAACGCAACCCTATCGGTTCTGAGAACATGACAGGTCTAGCGCGTGTTATCCGTGGTCATATGGTGACAGCCTATGAGAACGTGGCTCTCTGGCATGAGCGTGATATCTCTCACTCATCAGCTGAGCGTATCATCACACCAGATACGACCATTTTGATTGACTACATGCTCAACCGTTTTGGAAATATTGTCAAGAATTTGACAGTCTTCCCAGAAAATATGATCCGCAACATGAACTCTACGTTTGGTCTTATCTTTAGCCAACGTGCTATGTTGACCTTGATTGAAAAAGGCATGACCCGTGAGCAAGCCTATGATTTGGTGCAACCGAAAACAGCCTACTCTTGGGACAACCAAGTAGACTTCAAGCCACTTTTGGAAGCCGATCCAGAAGTAACATCACGTCTGACTCAAGAAGAAATCGACGATATCTTCAACCCTGCATACTACACTAAACGAGTAGATGATATCTTTAACCGTCTTGGACTTGGTGACTAATCATAAAATAAAAAAGCGAGATTCAATGGCTCTTTGTCAACTGTAGTGGGTTGAAGAAAAGCTAAGATCGAGAAAGGACG
>CAJZGT010000123.1 GCA_916048145.1 uncultured Streptococcus sp. | reverse complement strand
TCTTTGTCAACTATGGTTTCAAATCTTCTGTTGGTAACCTTAAAAACTGGGGTCTAGACCTCAACCGTCACAAGATTATTGTCAACAGCAAACAGGAATCTAGCCAAGCAGGTATCTATGCTATCGGTGACTGCTGCTACTATGACGGAAAAATTGATCTGATTGCGACAGGGCTTGGAGAAGCACCAACCGCTGTTAACAACGCCATCAATTACATCGACCCTGAGCAAAAAGTGCAACCAAAACACTCAACCAGTTTATAAGAAAAGAACCACGAGTCACATAGGATTCGTGGTTTTATAGTTCATCTACAATCTTGTTAGCTCATATCTTTCCCTTTTTTAGCAAAAATAAAAATGCTTATCAAACTGATAAAACATGTGATATAATAGGAACGGCACTAACAATACACCTTGGAAAAGGAGGTATTACAGATGCTAGAACTTCTCAAAATAGTACTTATCGCAGTCATCGAGAGTATCATCTCATGGCTGGTGACTCGTTGGTTAGACGATCACTTCGACAAGTAACCTTCCTGGTTAGTGCTATCTAACCCAGAAAAAATCCCCTCGGTATTGCAGTACCGAGGGGATTTCTGTTAGCACTAAAATGCTAGAACTTCTCAATTCCCCTTTATTATCTCACATACTCTATTTAGTTGTCAAGAAACAGGTTGATATTTTGTAAGTTAGCAATATCAGGCCATTAGAAAAATAGAATCAGCCAATCACACTGATAATTCAAGGGGTTGCTTTATATCGTTATAATTCTTCCGCTATCTTATTGATTTTTCTAAGTCTGTGGTTGACACCACTTTTGCTCAGAGGGGTGCTGAGACTATCTGCTAACTGCTGGATAGAGTAGTCTGGGTGCTGAATCCGCAACTGCGCTACTTCCTGCAAATCCACTGGCAGATTTTCTAAGCCCATGATATCTTTGATTTTGCTGATATTGTTGATAGTCTTCATGCTGGCAGAAACTGTCCGAGCGATATTAGCCGTTTCAGCATTATTAGCCCGATTGAGGTCATTACGAGTTTCCCGCAAAATCTTTACTCTCTCAAAATCATCACGCGCCTGCATGGCTCCGATGACAATCAAGAAGTCCATAATATCTTCGGCACGCTGGAGATAGGTCACAGCCCCCTTTTTGCGCTCAAGCACCTTGGCATCCAGCAAAAACTGCTGGAGAAGAGAGGCAATCCCTTGCGCGTGATCCAGATAGACAGAACTGATTTCCAACTGATACTTACCCGATTCAGGGTCACGAATGCTCCCATTTGCCAAGAAAGCACCACAGAGATAGGCACGCCCTGCTTCCTCGTCCGATAAAATCGCCTCATCAATGCCTGTTTCCAGGCCAAAGAAAGAGTCTGCCAAGTGCAAATCACTTAACAAATCCTGCACTTTTTCATCTGTAAAAACGGTATAGACTCGATTCTTGCGAAGATTGCTCCGTTGGTGGTGGCGGATTTCCGATTTGATTTCGTAGAAATGGAGAAAGGACTCATAGAGGTGACGAGCCAGTTTGGCATTTTCTGTCACGACTGACAAGGTCAAGCCTGAAGTCGAGAGACCGATACTTCCTGACATCTTGATAATGGCAGATAATTCATGCCGGCTCAGATGGTGTTGGCCCAGGATTTCTTCTTTTACTGCTACTGTGAAACTCATTTTCTCACCTGTATAATCCGCATCAACTCATCCACAATCAAATCCCCATCGTGGAAGGCACCCCCATTTTCCAGGCGAAGGAAGTTAGATGAAATCACACGCGGAACCTGCTCACAAAGACCAGCAAAATCATGGTCCACCTGCACCAAGTATTCATCAAAACGATTGGAATTCATATATTCCTGTGGCACTTTTTCGATATTCACCAATACAGTATCGATAAAAGGTCGGCCAAGGTGACGATGCAAGACTTCCACATGGTCACTATCTGTAAAGTGTTCCGTTTCCCCACGTTGGGTCATGATATTGCAGACATAGGCGATTTCTGCCTTGGTTTCCAAAAGCGCCTGCCCGATTTCTTTAATCACGATATTAGGTAAAATCGAGGTAAAGAGGGAACCAGGTCCGAGGACAATCATGTCACTTTCAAGAATGGTCTGCACTACTCGACGGCTAGCCAGAGGTATATCATCATTGAGAGTATTGGTCACATAGACATGGTCAATCATGCCCGGATGGTCTGCAATATGACTCTCGCCAGCTACTTCCGTCCCATCCTGAAAGACTGCATGCAGGGTCAAAGGATGATCGCTGGAAGGATAAATTTTCCCTGTTGTATGGAAAAATTTGCTCAGTAACTGCATGGCATTATAGGTCGAACCCTGCATTTCTGACAGGCCTGCAATAATGAGATTTCCCAGCGGATGACCAGCAAAGGCTCCAGCATCCTCAGAAAAGCGATACTGAAAGACTTTCTCATAAAACTTAGGCATATCCGACATAGCCACAAGGACATTGCGAAGATCGCCTGGCGGTGTCAACTGCTGAATATTTTTTCGGAGTTCACCTGAAGAACCACCATCATCTGCCACCGTCACGATAGCAGCGATTTCCACATCTTTTTCCCGCAGACTTTTTAGAATGACGGGGATCCCAGTCCCTCCACCAATCACCGTTATCTTTGGTTTTCTCATGAACGGTTTACCGTTTCCTTTCTTCGGTCTTTGTCGCGATGCCCTTCATTGACAGGCCAAGTCTTGGATAAGTCCTGCGCCAAGCGTTTAGCAAAAGCCACACTACGGTGTTGTCCTCCTGTACAGCCCATGGCAATGGTCAAAACGGACTTCCCTTCCTTTTGGTAACTTGGCAAAATCGGCTCAATCAAGGCCAACAAATGTTGATAAAAGTCTTCTGACTCAGGATGATTCATGACATAGTCATAAACTGGTTCATCCACACCCGTTTGGTTTCGCAGTTCTAGTAGATAATAGGGATTTGGCAAGAAACGGACATCAAAGACTAAATCTGCATCAATCGGGATTCCATATTTAAAGCCAAAAGACATGACTTCGATACGGAAAGACTGGGTTTGTTCCTGATCAGAAAACTGCTCTGCAATGGTTTTACGCAGTTCACGAGGAGTAAGTTCAGTTGTATCCACCACATTTTGGCTCATATTTTTCAAAGGTGCCAAGAGCTCACGTTCCAGCTTGATTCCATCCAAAATCCGTCCATCTGCAGCTAGAGGGTGGCTTCGTCTGGTTTCCTTGTAACGAGCGACCAATTCTTTATCAGCTGCATCCAAAAAGAGAATTTTAAAGTCCAGTTCTTCCTTGTTTTCCAACTCATCCAAAACAGCTTGAATCTCTGAGAAGAAAGAACGGCTACGCATATCCACTACCAAGGCCAACTTATGATCGTCTTCCTTTGTTTCCACCAACTGCAAAAACTTAGGCAAGAGAGCTGGCGGCATGTTATCAATGGTAAAATAACCTAGATCCTCGAAGGACTGAATGGCAACTGTTTTCCCTGCACCACTCATTCCTGTCACAATCACCAAGTGAAGTTGTTTCTTTGTCATCTTTTTCTCCTTATATCAAAAGAAGTTTGGCAGAACCAAACTTCAACTAGCTTATCCAATCTCTGCGATGACTTCAATTTCGACTTTTACATCACGAGGAAGACGAGCTACCTCTACTGCTGAACGAGCTGGAAATTCCTCTTTAAAGGCCGTTTGGTAAACCTCGTTAAAAGGAACAAAGTCGTTCATATCGCTCAAGAAGCAAGTTGTTTTGACAACATGGTCAAAGTCTGTTCCTGCTTCTGCCAAAATAGCACCGATGTTTTTCAAGACTTGTTCTGTCTGTTCTTGGATTGTTTCTCCAACGATTTCCCCAGTTTCAGGAGAGAGAGGAACTTGACCACTAGCAAACAAAAGGTTGCCAACGATTTTTCCTTGAACATATGGTCCGATAGCCTTTGGAGCTTTGTCTGTATGAATTGTTTTTG
>CAJZGT010000122.1 GCA_916048145.1 uncultured Streptococcus sp. | reverse complement strand
TCTGCTATGGATGCAGGAGCTGATATGGCAGCAGTTTCCATGCATAAGTCTGGTGGGAGTTTGACCCAAAGTTCGCTTCTTTTAATCGGGGAGCAGATGAATCCTGAATACGTTCGTCAGATCATCAACCTGACCCAGTCAACATCCGCCTCTTATTTGTTGATGGCTAGTTTGGATATTTCACGTCGCAACTTGGCCCTTCGTGGTAAAGAGTCGTTTGAAAAGGTCATTGAACTGTCTGAGTATGCTCGTCGTGAAATCAATGCCATTGGCGGTTACTATGCTTACTCAAAAGAGTTAATAGATGGTGTGTCGGTCTGTGATTTTGATGTAACCAAGTTGTCAGTTTACACTCAGGGGATTGGCTTAACAGGTATCGAGGTTTATGACCTCCTACGAGACGAATACGACATTCAGATTGAGTTTGGTGATATTGGCAATATCTTGGCCTATATTTCGATTGGTGACCGCATCCAAGACATCGAGCGCTTGGTCGGTGCTTTGGCTGATATCAAGAGACTCTATTCACGGGATGGGAATGACTTGATAGCTGGAGAATATATCCAGCCCGAGTTAGTGCTGTCTCCACAAGAAGCCTTCTATTCAGAGAGAAAAAGTTTGACCTTAGATGAGTCTGTTGGACAGGTCTGTGGGGAATTTGTCATGTGCTATCCTCCAGGGATTCCTATCTTGGCTCCTGGAGAACGCATTACACGAGAAATTGTAGACTATATCCAATTTGCCAAGGAACGTGGTTGCTCCCTCCAAGGGACGGAAGATCCTGAGGTCAATCACATCAACGTCATTAAGAGAAAGGAGAACTAGATGGATTTATGGTTTTCTGAAGTTCATACTCCAGATGTGAAATTGTCCCTGAGAACAGCCAAGCAACTCTACGCTGGTAAAAGTGAATGGCAGGATATCGAAGTCTTGGATACGCCAGCTTTTGGAAAAATACTGATTTTAAATGGGCATGTCTTGTTTTCAGATGCGGATGATTTCGTATACAACGAAATGACCGTTCACGTTCCCATGGCTGTGCATCCCAATCCCAAGAAAGTCTTGGTTATTGGGGGTGGTGACGGTGGTGTTGCCCAAGTATTAACACTCTATCCTGAGCTGGAACAAATCGATATCGTGGAACCAGATGAGATGCTAGTTGAGGTCTGTCGTGAGTATTTCCCAGATTTTGCCGCAGGGCTAGATGATCCTCGTGTTACCATTTACTACCAAAATGGGCTACGCTTTTTGCGAAACTGCGAAGATGATTACGATATTATCATCAACGATGCGACAGATCCATTTGGACATACGGAAGGGCTCTTTACCAAGGAATTTTACGGCAACAGTTACAGAGCCTTGAAAGAAGACGGCATCATGATTTACCAACATGGTAGTCCCTTCTTTGACGAGGATGAGTCGGCTTGCCGAAGCATGCATCGCAAGGTCAATCAAGCCTTTCCAATCAGTCGGGTCTATCAGGCCCACATCCCAACCAGTCCAGCTGGCTATTGGTTGTTTGGATTTGCATCGAAAAAATACCACCCTGTCAAAGATTTTGACAAGGAAGGCTGGAAAAAACGCCAGCTTTTCACAGAATACTACACTGCAAACTTACACGTAGGAGCCTTTATGTTGCCCAAGTATGTTGAGGACATTTTAGAAGAAGAGGAAGGAAAAAAATGAGTCGTTTATTAGTTATTGGATGTGGGGGCGTTGCCCAAGTTGCTATTTCAAAGATTTGCCAAGATAGCGAAACCTTTACAGAGATTATGATTGCTAGCCGTACCAAGTCGAAATGCGATGAGTTAAAAGCTAAACTGGAAGGCAAAACAAGTACAAAGATTGAGACAGCTGCTCTTGATGCAGACAAGGTTGAAGAAGTGATTGCCCTGATTGAAAGCTACAAGCCAGAAGCCGTTTTGAACGTAGCACTACCATATCAAGATTTAACCATTATGGACGCATGTTTGGCGACTGGAGTTCACTATATCGATACAGCTAACTACGAAGCCGAGGATACGGAAGATCCAGAATGGCGAGCTATTTATGAAAAACGTTGCAAGGAACTTGGTTTTACAGCCTACTTTGACTACTCATGGCAGTGGGCTTATCAGGAAAAATTCAAAGAAGCAGGCTTGACTGCTCTGCTTGGATCTGGCTTTGACCCAGGTGTAACCAGCGTTTTTTCAGCTTACGCCCTTAAACATTATTTTGATGAAATCCACTATATCGACATTTTAGACTGTAATGGTGGTGACCACGGTTATCCATTTGCGACAAACTTTAACCCAGAAATCAATCTCCGCGAGGTTTCTGCGCCAGGTTCTTACTGGGAAGATGGAAAATGGGTCGAAGTGGAAGCCATGTCTATCAAGCGCGAGTACGATTTCCCTCAAGTTGGACAAAAAGACATGTATCTCCTTCACCATGAAGAAATTGAATCACTGGCTAAAAATATTCCAGGTGTTAAACGCATTCGCTTCTTTATGACCTTTGGTCAATCTTATCTAACGCACATGAAATGTCTTGAAAATGTTGGGCTCCTTCGTACGGATACCATTAACTTCAATGGACAAGACATCGTTCCGATTCAATTTTTGAAAGCCTTGCTTCCAGATCCAGCCAGCCTTGGCCCACGTACTGTAGGTAAAACCAATATCGGCTGTATCTTTACAGGTGTCAAAGACGGTGTTGAAAAGACCATCTACATCTACAATGTTTGTGACCATCAGGAATGTTACACAGAAGTTGGTTCGCAAGCTATTTCTTACACGACTGGAGTTCCAGCCATGATAGGTACAAAATTAGTCATGAACGGTACTTGGAAACAACCAGGAGTTTACAACCTTGAAGAATTGGATCCAGATCCATTCATGGAAGCTTTGAATGAGTATGGTTTGCCTTGGGTTGTGGTTGAAAATCCACAAATGGTGGACTAATGAAGTTAGAACAAGTACCAACACCAGCCTATGTCATTGACTTGGCCAAGTTAGAAGCCAACTGTCGCATTCTACAATATGTTCAAGAAGAAGCTGGTTGCAAAGTTTTGCTTGCCCAGAAGGCTTATTCCCTCTACAAAACCTATCCCTTGATTAGCCAGTATCTGTCTGGTACGACAGCTAGTGGACTTTATGAAGCCAAATTGGCAAGGGAAGAATTTCCTGGCGAAGTCCATGTTTTTGCGCCAGCTTTCAAGGATGCAGACTTGGAGGAATTGCTGGAGATAACGGACCATATCGTCTTTAACTCAGAGAGACAGTTGCGTAAGCATGGGGCTCGTTGTCGTGAAGCTGGTGTAAGCGTGGGTTTGCGACTTAACCCTCAGTGTTCAACTCAAGGAGATCACGCGCTCTACGACCCTTGTGCACCAGGTTCTCGTTTTGGAGTCACTTTAGACAAAATACCGAGTGATTTGCTGGATTTGGTGGATGGTCTTCATTTTCACACCCTTTGCGAGCAGGGAGCAGATGATTTACAGACAACTTTGAAAGCAGTAGAAGCGCAGTTTGGAGCGTATTTGCATCAGGTCAAATGGCTCAATATGGGGGGCGGACACCACATCACAAGAGAAGGTTACGATGTGGATTTGCTGATTTCTGAAATCAAGCGTATCCGAGAAACTTACAATCTTGAAGTCTATATCGAGCCGGGTGAAGCTATTGCGCTCAATGCGGGTTATCTAGCAACTGAAGTATTGGATATTGTAGAAAACGGTATGGAAATCTTGGTTTTAGATGCCTCTGCGACCTGCCATATGCCTGATGTACTTGAAATGCCCTATCGTCCACCATTGAGAAATGGCTTTGAGGCACAGGAAAAAGCCCATACCTATAGACTTTCTTCCAATACTTGTCTGACGGGCGATGTGATTGGTGATTATAGCTTTGAAAATCCAGTCCAAATCGGAGACAGACTTTATTTTGAAGATATGGCTATTTATTCCTTTGTCAAAAATAATACCTTTA
>CAJZGT010000121.1 GCA_916048145.1 uncultured Streptococcus sp. | reverse complement strand
CTTAACATTATATCAAAAATTTTACAGTCTTTCTCTGAGGAAATCTCTCAATTTAACAGATAGATGAAGCAAGAAATTTTTGTTTCCTTATCCGAAGAAGGAAAAACGATATCTCCTGAACCTTGATACTATGCGTTTTATTCTTTATAATTTAGCTATTTCAAAATTACAAGTTCTCCATTCTTAATTTCCCAAACTTGGTCAAACTTACTTAATAATTCGTTTTGGCGATGTAAAGTAACAATGACGGCACTTGGTAGTTCCAGAACTCTTTCCAATTCCATTTTAAACTGATTAGTATCCAAGGCAGAGAAAGGTTCGTCTAGGATAAGCAATGGATTTTTACGATTTTTCTCACGATTTAAATACATTCGTTGTTGCTGACCACCTGACAGGGATTGTGGTGGAATTTTTTCAAAATCTTCTTCTCTGAATTTTTCATTGAAACTATTGAATAGCGTTACATTATTTTCATAACTTGAAATAAATGTATGTTCTTGTTGCAGAATCATACCGAATCTTCCCCAAAGATGGTCCAAAACAAGCCCATCTAGCACAATTTGTCCTTCAAAATCTTCATCTGTTCCATTTAAAATGTTGAGAAGACTACTTTTTCCAGACCCATTCTTACCAATAAGCGCAATTTTATCCCCTTTTTGAATCGTAGCGGAAGTAATTATCAATTTTGATTCTCCCATTTGTTTGGAAATGTTTTTCAAAGTAATCGTATCAAAAGAATGTTGAGGTGCTTGAACTGAAACGGGTCTCCCAACAATGTTTTGAAAACTCTTGATTACAGGCTTTACGGACTCTAACATTTGTAAATCATAAAGGATTTCCTGTATTGGTTCAGAAAAAGCATTAATATATCCGAAACTCGCCACCACCTCAGGAATACCGAGTTGCTGGTGAGATAGAGAGTAGGCTAAATAAATAAACAGAACAAGACTAATGAATTCAAAAGAAACACCTGTCAATAAGATGCCTGTAATTTTTGTCAAACCATACTTAAAATACTTATCCTGCAAATTCTTTAGAGAACTCTTTTGTTGATTCAAAAAATGCGACATAGTTAGTTTATTTACCAAATGATGTCCCATAAGCAAATCCTCCAAAGTTCGATAGTAATCTCCTTGTTTTTTCAAGTAAACCTGTCTACGATTAGCGGTCAACTTCCCAACGATTTTAGGAATTTGAATACTAATTCCAGTGGAAAAGATTAAAATCAGTGATACAATAGGATTAATTGTTCTGCTAATAATGAAAGCGTAAATGATGATACGTAAAATTTGTTTGATAAAACTCATCAATGGAGGAAGGTAATCCTTTTCCAACGAATCTAGGTCATTAGATTGATAGGAAATATACTCTGCTACTGTTTTCTGCTTGAAATCGTGGTGACTGAGTCCCAGAAGTGAACGAAACCACTCATTTTTCAAAGTAGTCGAAAAGATAATCCCCTGCTTCCAATCAAGTATCATTTGGATATAGTTACAACTCAAATAGCCTGCCACTGACATAGAGTAACCATATAGAGCTACTTGATAATCCCCTTTGATTAATGCCTGCGTGAAATACGGTAACAAAGCTGTGCAGATATTCGATACTACACCAAAAAGAAAATTAAAGAAGAGATACCATCTAATAGTTTTAAGATATGGTAGCATATACGATACTCCTTGCTAATGCGTTTTTTTACATATCTCAGAACAATCTCTACTATTCCTTATTTCAGATAGTGCGATACTCAGACATTTAGTGCAATAATTGTAAATCACACAAGTTCTGCAGTTTTTACTATCATTCAAAATATAATTTGCTATTTTGTAAAATATAGGTCTATCCCATGTTTCTTTGATAGATGTAAAATGAATATTTCCAACACTTCTATTGAAAGTAAGCTTTTTCAGTTTTTCTAACGATTTAGGCTATTTCGTGACACACCCACAATCCGTGAAAATTCTGGTTATATCAGATTATGTGATTTTCGTAAGAATTTTATATTGTCTCCAATCATGGTAGTCTCCTTTTACTTGATAAAACTATTATAACATTTAGAAATTAAAAACTGGTTCAAAATCAATAGGATGTGTGTATTCGATACATTCAATAAATTCTTGGAAACAGTTCTACACCAGTTACACAAATCTATATATACCTATCTCATTCAAAATAAAAAGAAAGCTGCAGTTCTTTTAATCCTGTATCAACGATTCATTCTGAAATCGAATAGGAGACATTTCCCAAGTCTACAATTCACTTCATCTCAAATTAATTTTTGTAATTCACCCATAGTTTATAGATTTTATACTCAACAAAAGTATAAAGCATACAAAACTTCACTTTGAACCAGTATTTATACTATATTCCGTATTAAAAATTCTATTATTGGTTTTGTAAAAAACAGTCTTCAAATATCCTGAAATATAGCAAAAAGAGATTGGGTAAAAACTCATTGTCTCTTCTCACTCAAGGACTAAGTTCACTTGAGCAAACTGAATCCGCACTATCGTTCCTTTTCCAACCTCAGACTCGATACGAATCTGGTGCCCCAGTTCTTCAGAAATTTTCTTAGATAGGTAGAGGCCAAGTCCAGATGACTGCTGGGTTAGGCGTCCATTATATCCTGAAAAGCCACGTTCAAAGACTCGGAGGACATCACTGTTTTTTATCCCGATTCCCGTATCCTTGATACAAAGCTCTTGCCCCTCCATATAAATCTCCAGACCACCTTCCTTGGTGTACTTGAGACAGTTTGAGATGATTTGCTCAATAACCACTAGCAGCCACTTTTTATCCGTCACGATTTCTTTATCAAGGTCATGTAGATTGACATTTAAGCCTTTTTGAATAAAGAAAAGAGCATATTTACGAATTATTTCCTTGACCAAATCCTCAATTTGAACCTGCTTTAAGACCAAATCATCATGAAAACTTTCTAAACGCAGGTACTGTAAAACTAGATTGGTATAGGAATCAATCTTGAAAATTTCCTGTTCTAATTGCTGCTTTAATTGGCGGTCAGCTACTTCTGCAACTAAGAGTTGACTGGCTGCAATGGGGGTCTTTATCTGATGGACCCACAAGGTATAGTAATCCAGCAAATCCGTCAGTTTTCTTTCTGCATCTGACTTTTGCTGATAGAGTTCCAGCTCACGCGCTTCTAATTTTTCTGCTAAAGCTACTTCCAACGGTGATTTGGCTTCTCTCTCCTCATAGAGAAGTTCCTGACGATAGACCTGCATTTCCACCAATATGTCCCAAGTGAAAAATAAAATGGTTACAAAGCAACACAAGAGGAAAAAGTAGAGAAAGTAAATTCCCAAACTGGCAAATAAAAACTGAAAGAGTAAGACCAGAAATGCTAAAGCAAGCAGATAGACAAACAGACGACTACGGGAGCGCAGATAGGCTAGAAAAAATTGTTTCCAATCAAGCATGCTTTAATCCGTACCCTATCCCTTTCTTGGTCTCGATAAATCCTACCAAGCCCTGCTCTTCCAACTTTTTACGCAATCGAGCCACATTGACAGAGAGGGTATTATCATCAATAAAAAAGTCGCTGTTCCAAAGTTCCCGCATGAGGTCGTCACGCGCTACAATATTGCCCGCATGCTCAAACAAAACGCGTAAAATCTGGAATTCGTTCTTGGTCAAATTCAAGACTTGACCTTGATAATGTAAATCCATTGATTTGGTATTGAGGATCACACCGGCATATTCCAGTAAACTCTCGTCACGCCCAAACTCATAGGAACGGCGCAACAAGCCCTGAACCTTGGCTAAAAGAACCTGCTGGTCAAAAGGCTTGGTCACAAAGTCATCCGCACCCATATTGATTGCCATGACAATATCCATAGCCTGGTCTCTCGAAGACAGAAACATGATGGGTACCTTGGAAATCTTGCGAATTTCCTGACACCAGTGATAGCCATTAAACAAGGGCAGTCCAATATCCATGAGGACCAGATGAGGTTCCGACTGAACAAATAGACTCAAAACTTCCATAAAGTCTTCTACCAAGACCACTTCAAATCCCCATTCAGAGAGCATTTTCCCGACCTGTTGACGAATGACCTGATCATCTTCTACTA
>CAJZGT010000120.1 GCA_916048145.1 uncultured Streptococcus sp. | reverse complement strand
ACGAGTCTCGAACGGTTACCAGTCAGTTTTTGATTCCAAGGAACTTCTTGCAGGAGGATTTGCTGAAACTGAAGAGCATCATTCAGGAACGTTTCCTCGGTCACACCGTTCTAGATATTCACTACAAGATTCGGACGGAGATTCCGCAGATTATCCAGCGTTACTTCACAACAACGGATAATGTGATCGATCTCTTTGAACACATCTTTAAGGAAATGTTCAACGAAAACATTGTAGTGGCGGGCAAGGTCAATCTCTTGAATTTTGCTAATCTGGCAGCCTATCAGTTCTTTGATCAGCCACAAAAGGTGGCTCTGGAGATTCGTGAGGGGCTGCATGAGGATCAGATGCAAAACGTCCGTGTTGCAGACAGTCAAGAGTCCTGTCTAGCTGACCTAGCGGTGATTAGTAGCAAGTTCCTCATTCCTTATCGGGGAGTTGGAATTCTAGCCATTATCGGTCCAGTTAATCTGGATTACCAACAGCTAATCAACCAAGTCAATGTAGTCAACCGTGTTTTGACCATGAAGTTGACAGATTTTTACCGCTACCTCAGTAGTAATCATTACGAAGTACATTAAGATTGAAATCATTAAAGGAGGCGAAAATGGCCCAAGATATAAAAAATGAAGAAGTAGAAGAAGTAGAAGAAGTCCAAGAAGAGGAAGTTGTGGAAACGGTAGAAGAAACAACTCCTGAGAAGTCTGAGTTGGACTTGGCAAATGAACGTGCAGATGAGTTCGAAAACAAATACCTTCGTGCTCATGCAGAAATGCAAAATATCCAACGCCGTGCCAATGAAGAGCGTCAAAACTTGCAACGTTATCGTAGCCAAGACTTGGCAAAAGCGATTCTCCCTTCTTTGGACAACCTTGAGCGTGCACTCGCAGTTGAAGGTTTGACAGACGATGTCAAAAAAGGATTGGAGATGGTGCAAGAAAGCTTGATTCATGCTTTGAAAGAAGAAGGAATCGAAGAAATCGCAGCCGATGGCGAATTTGACCATAACTACCATATGGCAATCCAAACTCTTCCGGCAGACGATGAACACCCAGCAGATACAATCGCACAAGTCTTCCAAAAAGGCTATAAACTCCATGACCGCATCCTGCGCCCAGCAATGGTAGTGGTGTATAATTAGAAGTTTTATATGTCGAAACAATATAGTAGGAAGATGAGAATGAAAAAGATAGCGGCTACAAATTGGGCTATTGGAATTGTCGTTTTCTTTCTGGTAGTAGGGATATTTTTTGCTTATCCTATTTCGGAAGGAGCAAAAGTTTCTTATTTTGGAACGCAACCAGTAATTTGGCTGCAAAAAGTATTAGAACTTATATTGCAACCTATTTTAATTGGTCAATTGTTATTCTTACTTACAGAAGATATGTCAGTAAATAAGAAAGACTGATTTGGTTTTGTCCGAAACGACACTAAACTATGAAGAAAGTTAAAATATGTTTGGCTTTGCAATAGTGAGCGAAGCGAACCAAAGACGATACTCTTCGCCGTGGCGCTATTTGCGTAAACTTTGAGACCTTAGGCTCAAAGTTTAGTCAAAGAGATTGACGAAGTCAAGCTCTGACGGCGCCGCCACTTAAGAAGAGTATCAAAAAGAAAAATAGAATATAAAATTTAAGGAGAAAAACACATGTCTAAAATTATCGGTATTGACTTAGGTACAACAAACTCAGCAGTAGCAGTTCTTGAAGGAACTGAATCAAAAATCATCGCAAACCCAGAAGGAAACCGTACAACTCCATCTGTAGTCTCATTCAAAAACGGCGAAATCATCGTCGGTGATGCAGCAAAACGCCAAGCAGTAACAAATCCAGATACAGTTATCTCTATCAAATCTAAGATGGGAACTTCTGAAAAAGTTTCTGCAAATGGAAAAGAATACACTCCACAAGAAATCTCAGCTATGATTCTTCAATACTTGAAAGGTTATGCTGAAGATTACCTTGGTGAAAAAGTAACTAAAGCAGTTATCACAGTTCCAGCTTACTTCAACGATGCTCAACGTCAAGCAACAAAAGACGCTGGTAAAATCGCTGGTCTTGAAGTAGAACGTATCGTCAACGAACCAACTGCAGCAGCCCTTGCTTACGGTTTGGACAAGACTGACAAAGAAGAAAAAATCTTGGTATTCGACCTTGGTGGTGGTACATTCGACGTATCTATCCTTGAATTGGGTGACGGTGTCTTCGATGTATTGTCAACTGCAGGGGACAACAAACTTGGTGGTGACGACTTTGACCAAAAAATCATCGACCACTTGGTAGCAGAATTCAAGAAAGAAAACGGTATTGACTTGTCTACTGACAAGATGGCAATGCAACGTTTGAAAGATGCAGCTGAAAAAGCGAAGAAAGACCTTTCTGGTGTAACTTCAACACAAATCAGCTTGCCATTTATCACTGCTGGTGAAGCTGGACCTCTTCACTTGGAAATGACCTTGACTCGTGCGAAATTTGACGATTTGACTCGTGACCTTGTAGAACGTACAAAAGTTCCAGTTCGTCAAGCCCTTTCAGATGCAGGTTTGAGCTTGTCAGAAATCGACGAAGTTATCCTTGTTGGTGGTTCAACTCGTATCCCAGCCGTTGTCGAAGCTGTTAAAGCTGAAACTGGTAAAGAACCAAACAAATCAGTAAACCCTGACGAAGTTGTTGCTATGGGTGCTGCCATCCAAGGTGGTGTCATCACTGGTGATGTCAAAGACGTTGTCCTTCTTGACGTAACACCATTGTCACTTGGTATCGAAACAATGGGTGGTGTCTTCACAAAACTTATCGATCGCAACACTACTATTCCAACATCTAAATCACAAGTCTTCTCAACTGCAGCAGACAACCAACCAGCCGTTGATATCCACGTTCTTCAAGGTGAACGCCCAATGGCAGCAGATAACAAGACTCTTGGACGCTTCCAATTGACAGATATCCCAGCTGCACCTCGTGGAATTCCTCAAATCGAAGTAACATTTGACATTGACAAGAACGGTATCGTATCTGTTAAGGCCAAAGATCTTGGAACTCAAAAAGAACAAACAATTGTTATCCAATCAAACTCAGGTTTGACAGACGAAGAAATCGACCGCATGATGAAAGATGCAGAAGCAAACGCTGAAGCAGATAAGAAACGTAAAGAAGAAGTAGACCTTCGTAACGAAGTAGACCAAGCCATCTTTGCGACTGAAAAGACAATCAAGGAAACTGAAGGCAAAGGATTCGACGCAGAACGTGACGCTGCTCAAGCTGCCCTTGATGACCTTAAGAAAGCGCAAGAAGACAACAACTTGGAAGATATGAAAGCAAAACTTGAAGCGTTGAACGAAAAAGCTCAAGGCCTTGCTGTTAAACTCTACGAACAAGCCGCAGCAGCGCAACAAGCTCAAGCAGGAGCAGAAGGCGCACAAGCAACAGGAAACGCAGGCGATGACGTCGTAGACGGAGAGTTTACGGAGAAATAAAAAGATTTATTAAGTTATATGTTTAATTTCCCTGATTATTAGATAGTTATATTTTAAAGGAGAATGATATGGCTACTAAAGAAGAAAGAGAGTATCTTTCGCAATTCGTAGATATCGCGAGTTGTCATTTGAATGATAGTGATGTAGATTGGTTAATGCGTTTTATTAATTCGGTAGGGAATAGACATACTGAAGAAGGTAGCTTTGATAGCTGGAGTTCGGATGGTAGATATACTAGGAATTGGGTTAAAGAATACATAATTGAAAGTGATTATTCATTAACAAGTAATTATAGTTACCAAGATGATGATGGCGCGAGTGGAAGTTACTCAGAAAATATAACTAATGCTCGAGATATTATCAATATAATCAGGGAGTATCCGAATTTGTTATAAGAAATCCAGAGGTTGCAACCCAGCCTCTGTTTTTCGATAAAATAGAGGATGTTGCGTATGAAAAAAGTACTTTGTGTCATTTATCCTAATTTTTCTCTTTATGAGATAGCCTCTTTAACAAGTACTTTAGGCTCTGTCTTTTGATATCACGATTGATTATGTAGCTTCAGATCATTTGATGGTGGTCTCTGAGGATGGTTTGCCCTGTCAACCGACGAAAACATTGGATCAA
>CAJZGT010000119.1 GCA_916048145.1 uncultured Streptococcus sp. | reverse complement strand
AAGTGGAGAAATTGTCTGGTAAGGTTTATGACCAAGATGGCGATAACATGAGCTTCAAGGTCATCGCTGACCACATCCGTTCACTTTCATTTGCCATCGGTGATGGTGCCCTTCCTGGAAATGAAGGTCGTGGTTATGTCCTTCGCCGTCTTCTCCGTCGTGCTTCTATGCACGGTCAAAAATTGGGTATCAATGAACCTTTCCTTTACAAACTCGTTCCAACTGTTGGAAAAATCATGGAAAGCTACTACCCAGAAGTGCTTGAAAAACGTGACTTTATCGAAAAAATCGTTAAGAGCGAAGAAGAGTCATTTGCTCGTACCCTTCACTCAGGTCAACACTTTGCCCAAGGCATTGTAGCTGACTTGAAAGAAAAAGGTCAATCTGTCATTGCTGGTTCAGATGTCTTCAAACTCTACGATACTTATGGATTCCCAGTTGAATTGACTGAAGAAATCGCTGAAGAAGCTGGTATGACTGTGGACCGTGAAGGATTTGAAGCAGCCATGAAAGAACAGCAAGAACGTGCGCGTGCGTCAGCTGTTAAGGGTGGCTCAATGGGTATGCAAAATGAAACCCTTCAAAACATCACTGTAGAAAGTGTCTTCAACTACAATGCTAGCCAATTGTCTTCTAAATTGGTGGCTATCGTGGCTGACAATGCAGAAGTAGAAGCTGTATCTGAAGGAACTGCCTCACTTATCTTTGCGGAAACTCCATTCTACGCTGAAATGGGTGGACAGGTGGCTGACCACGGACAAATCTTGGACGAGTTAGGTAAGGTCGTGGCTACTGTGACAAATGTTCAAAAAGCACCAAATGGACAAGCTCTTCATATAGTTGAAGTCCATGCACCACTTGCTTTGAACCAAGAATATACCTTGGCAATTGATACTAATCGTCGTCACCGTGTCATGAAAAACCACACAGCGACTCACTTGCTTCACGCTGCCCTTCACAATATCCTTGGAAACCACGCAACACAAGCAGGATCGCTTAATGAAGTCGAATTCCTTAGATTTGACTTTACCCACTTCCAAGCAGTGACTGCTGAAGAATTACGTGCGATTGAGCAGCAAGTCAACGAGAAAATCTGGGAAGCTCTTGAAGTGAAGACAGTTGAAACGGATATTGACACTGCTAAAGAAATGGGAGCTATGGCTCTCTTTGGTGAGAAATACGGTAAGGAAGTCCGTGTTGTTACTATCGGTGACTACTCTATCGAGCTTTGTGGTGGTACCCACGTTGGCAACACTTCTGAGATTGGTCTCTTCAAGATTGTCAAAGAAGAAGGGATCGGATCAGGAACTCGCCGTATCTTGGCAGTGACTGGTAAGGAAGCCTTTGAAGCCTACCGTGAACAAGAAGATGCTCTTAAAGCAGTCGCAGCAACCTTGAAAGCACCTCAAGTCAAGGAAGTACCTCACAAGGTAGAAGGACTTCAAGAACAACTTCGTCAATTGCAAAAAGAAAATGCTGAGTTGAAAGAAAAAGCCGCAGCTGCAGCCGCAGGCGATATCTTCAAGGATGTGAAGGAAGTTAATGGTCACCGCTACATTGCTAGTCAAGTGTCTGTATCAGATGCCGGTGCCCTTCGTACCTTTGCAGATAACTGGAAACAAAAAGACTACTCTGATCTTCTTGTTCTAGTTGCTGCTATCGGTGACAAAGTCAATGTCCTTGTAGCAAGTAAGACAAAAGACCTTCATGCAGGAAACCTTGTCAAAGAATTAGCACCAATCGTCGATGGACGTGGTGGTGGTAAACCAGACATGGCCATGGCAGGAGGAAGCAACCAAGCTAAAATCCAAGAATTGTTGGATGAAGTAGCAGGTAAATTGTAATCAAGTAAAGATCTATCCATTTGGGTAGGTCTTTTTATGACTACAAAAAAGCCAAATCCGATTGGACCTGGCTTGATAATTATAGGCTATTAGATAGTATTAGCTGCCCAGACACTTACAGATCTTGCTGAGACTGGGAATTGTCCATAACCTTCCTCATTAATTGTAACTTGACCTTGGTGGTTTTCAAGTAAATCTACAAAGGTTTGGTTAGCCCATTCTTGGCCGACAAACATTGACTTGCTGTTTTCTTGGTCATTTGAGATAAGGACTGCGATTGGGGATTGATTTTCAGCACCTGAGCGTACCCAACCGATACAGTTAGCATCATCAAAGTAGTCATTTTGTTCTCCATAGGCCAAATCTTTTCGGATGACTAGGAGGCGGCCAAGAACTTCTTTGAAATCTTGTTGAGCATACTGCCCTGAAATCCCATAGTAGTCTCCGTAAAAAACACATGGAAGGCCGTCTTGGCGTAATAGAATGAGAGCATAGGCTGCTGGTTTGAACCATTCTTCAACAGTAGACTCAAGAGCCTGACCACGTTGAGTATCGTGGTTGTCGACAAAGGTTACAGCCTTGTCAGGTTTGAGTTCAACCAAGCTATCTGTGAAAATACCACGAAGGTCATAGTTTGCGCCAGCTTGACTGGCTTCAAATAGATTCTGGTGGAGACGAACATCGACAAGGTCAAAGCGTTCTTCTATTTTTTCAAGGTAGTCTAGATTGGCTTCCTTGTCAGGATTCCAAAATTCACCAAAAACATAGAAATCCTCACCGTATTTTTCCTTCATATCGCGGATAAAATTGCGCATGAAGAAAGAGTCAATGTGCTTAACGGCATCCAAACGGAAACCAGCAATACCAGTTGTTTCCATGAACCAGTCAGCCCAGTCATAGATATTTTGGATGACTTCAGGATGTTTAAAGTCTAGGTCGGCATACATGAGGTAGTCGTAGTTTCCGTTTTCGTTATCGACCAATTCCTCGTTGGCCCAGCCCTTGTTGTCTCCTTGAATCAGATAAATCCCAGACTTGCGGCGTTTGGCATCGTAGTCTGTACCGGTGAAGTGGTACCAGTGCCAGTGAAAGTCATTGTAGGTATCTTGGCGACCATCGAAGGTAAAGCTAGTCCAGCCATTGATGGTGAAGGGTTCACCAAGTTCAACTGTACGGTCTACAGGATCCACTTCAATAACCTGAAAGGCTTCCATGTGATCGGCCGCAGCCTTGTGATTGAGCACCACATCGGCCATTGGTTGGATTCCCTGTGCTTTTAGGGCTTGAATGGCTTGAAGATAGTCTTCTTTAAAACCATACTTGGTGCGGACAGTTCCTTTTTGGTTAAACTCGCCTAGGTCGAATAAGTCATAGACCCCATAGCCTACATCTTTTTCATTGGTCGCCTTGAAAGCTGGTGGCATCCAGACATGGCTGATACCGAGATCAGCTAGGTGTTGAGCATCTTCAGCCAGACGTGTCCAGTGCTGGCCGTCGTGGGGCAGATACCATTCAAAGTATTGCATGAGTGTTTGATTTTGCATGATGTTTCCTCTTACTTGTCAATCTTGTTCTTTATTCTATCATAAAGTATTGGTTAGCTCAAACGTTTGCGTAAAACTGAATAATAAGTTTTGACTATTTTATATAAAATGTTGATTTTTAAAATGAAAGCGCTATAATTATAGTAAATTACATAGATAAAGAGAGGAGATTTCTCATGATTGAATTTCAAAATGTTAGTAAGTTGTATGGTGATAAAGAGGCCTTGAGCAATCTCAATCTGCAGATTGAAAATGGAGAGATTATGGGCTTAATTGGCCATAATGGTGCTGGAAAATCGACCACTATAAAATCCCTAGTCAGTATCATTTCACCCAGCAGTGGTCGTATTTTAGTAGACGGTCAGGAGTTATCGGAAAATCGTTTATCTATTAAACGAAAAATTGGCTATGTAGCAGACTCGCCTGACTTATTTTTACGCTTAACAGCCAATGAATTTTGGGAATTGATCGCCTCATCCTACGATTTGAGTAGCTCTGACTTGGAGGCTAGTTTAGCTAGGCTATTGAGTGTTTTTGATTTTGCTGAAAATCGTTATCAGGTTATTGAACCCCTTTCTCACGGAATGCGTCAGAAAGTCTTTGTCATCGGAGCACTCTTGTCTGCTCCCGATATTTGGGTCTTGGATGAACCCTTGACAGGTTTGGATCCCCAGGCTGCCTTTGATTTGAAGCAGATGATGAAGGAACATGCAC
>CAJZGT010000118.1 GCA_916048145.1 uncultured Streptococcus sp. | reverse complement strand
AGATTTTGTTTTTCCAGATGATTTAGAGGACTTTTATCCTAAGACAAATCGAGAAAAAATTGAAACGAATATCGCCGCAATTGAACTTGTTAAAAGATTAGAAAAAGAGGGACGACAAGCGAATCCAGAAGAACAAGAGCTACTAGCCAAGTATGTCGGCTGGGGTGGTCTTGCCAATGAATTTTTCGATGAACTCAATCCAAAGTATGAAACAGAACGTTTAACTCTTAAGAGTTTAGTAAGTAAATCAGAATACTCCACTATGAAACAAAGTTCTCTCACAGCCTATTATACAGACCCAATGATTATTCGCCAGATTTGGCAAAAATTACTGGATGATGGTTTTGAGGGAGGAAGGATATTAGATCCTTCTATGGGAACTGGGAACTTCTTTGCGGCGATGCCTAGAAGTATACGAGCTAAATCAGAACTCTATGGGGTTGAATTAGACAGTGTGACAGGCGCAATCGCAAAACAACTCCACCCCAATACCCATATTGAAGTGCGAGGATTTGAAGAAGTTCCCTATCAAAATAATAGTTTTGATTTAGTCTTAACGAATGTTCCTTTTGGAAATTTTCGCATTGCCGATAAAAACTATGATAAACCTTATATGATTCACGATTACTTTGTCAAACACTCACTTGATTTAGTAAGAGACGGAGGACAAGTGTCGATTATCTCATCTATTGGCACAATGGATAAGCGGACAGATAATGTCTTACAAGAGATTAAATCCAACACTCATTTTTTAGGGGGAGTTCGGTTGCCAGATACGGCTTTTAAAAAGATTGCAGGTACCCGAGTGACCACAGATCTCCTCTTCTTTCAAAAGGATCAAGCAAAGAATCTTAATGAAGAGGAACTTGTTTTTAGTGGTTCTATTCCCTTTGAGGAGGATAAGCGTGTCTGGATCAATCCTTATTTTGATGGGAAATACAATACACAAGTTTTGGGTGAATATGAGGTACGTAATTTTAATGGAGGTACTCTCAATGTTAAGGGGGTATCAGAAACATTAGCTACTGACATAATGAAAGCATTAGAGAATGTGGAAGCACTTAAACAAATTGACAATTCTTTGAAAGCACCTGTTTTTATCCAAGAAGAAGTGGATAATTCTATCCCAAGTCGTATACGTGAGGACTTAGCGCTCTATTCTTTTGGATATGAGGGAAATCAAATTTATTACCGAGATACGCATGGCATTCGGAAAAGTTCAAAAGTAGACGAAATTAGTTATTATGTAGATGAGAAGGGAGATTTTAAAGCTTGGGACAGTTCTTTGTCTGAACATAAAATAGACCGATTCGTGCAACTTCATTTGACAGATGAGGAAGCACTAGATGTTTACAAGTCAGAAGAAGCGAGTAAAAGAGGGAAATATAAGGGACTGTTCAAAAAAACTGTCTTTTATGAAAGTCCCTTATCGGATAAGGATATTGGTCGCATTAAGGGCATGGTTGATTTGAGAGAGACCTATCAATCCTTAATTGAAATTCAACGTCATCAAGATTATAGTCGGACAGATTTTCAGGTGTTACTTAGTAAACTCAATCATAACTATGACCGCTTTGTAAGTCAATTTGGATACTTGAATGCCTCCGTCAATCGGAACTTATTTGATAGTGACGATAAGTATTCTTTACTAGCAAGTTTAGAAGATGAATACATTGATTCTAAAGATCAGAAAGTAAAATATAAAAAATCTTTAGCCTTTGAGAAAGCATTGGTTAGGCCAGAGAGAGTGATTGCAAGAGTTTCAACGGCTCTAGATGCCTTAAACTCTAGTTTATCGGATGGTAGAGGGGTTGATTTAGACTATATGGTATCAATTTATCCCGAACATAGCCAAGCTGCTATTTTAGATGAGTTAGGTGACCAGATTTTAATGGATCCAGAAAGCTATTTAAGAGGGGAAAGAAAATATCTTTCTAAGAACCAGTTTTTATCAGGAGATATTCTCAACAAGATAGAAGTAGTTCAACTATTAGTGGAGGAAAACAACCAAGAATGTGATTGGTCTCATGCTTTAGATTTGTTAGAATCTGTTCGCCCTCCACGGATTCATCTGGCAGATATTGAGTTCAAAATAGGGTCACGTTGGATTCCTCAATCCGTTTATGGTAAATTTGCCTTTGAATGTTTTACCAATCGTGAATTTGAATTGTCTTCGCCTGATGTAGAACAAGTCATTGAAGTGAATCCTGTTGATGGGCAGGTTCATTTAAGGACATCATTTGCTTATCGCTATCCAAGTGCCAAAGATAGTAGTCTTGGAGTCAGTGGGTCACGTTATGATACAGGAAGAAAGATTTTTGAGAATTTACTTAATTCGAACCAACCGACGATTACCATGACTGTTACGGAAGGAGAAAAGAAAAAGACCATCACAGATTTGGAAAAAACCTCTGTTCTAAGAGCAAAAGAGCAGCATTTACAAGAGCTCTTTCAAGAATTTGTCTCACGGTATCCAGAAGTCCAACAAGTCATTGAGGAAAGCTATAATCGTCTTTATAATCGAACGGTTAGTCGAGAGTATGACGGTAGCCATCTAGTCATTGATGGCTTGGCACAAAACATCAGTCTTCGTCCTCATCAAGAGAATGCCATTCAAAGAATCATAGAAGAAAAAAGAGCCTTATTAGCTCATGAGGTAGGTTCAGGAAAGACCTTGACCATGCTTGGTGCTGGGTTTAAATTAAAGGAGTTGGGGATGGTTCATAAGCCCTTGTATGTGGTGCCCTCTAGTTTGTCTGCTCAATTTGGCCAAGAGATCATGAAATTTTTCCCTACTAAAAAGGTCTTTGTGACTACTAAGAAAGATTTTGTGAAGGCGAGAAGAAAACAATTTGTGTCACGTATTATTACAGGAGATTACGATGCCATTGTCATTGGGGATTCTCAATTTGAAAAAATCCCTGTCAGTAAAGAAAGACAGATGAACTATATTGAGGATAAACTCAATGAACTACGAGAGATTAAAACACATTCTGAAAATAAGTATACTGTTAAAGAAGCAGAGCAATCAATAAGTGGTCTAGAGAAACAATTGGAAGAACTCCAACGCTTTAATCGTGATAGTTTTATTGATTTTGAGAACTTAGGAATTGATTTTCTCTTTGTGGATGAAGCACATCACTTTAAAAATATTCGTCCAATTACTGGACTTGGGAATGTAGCAGGAATTACCAATACAACTTCTAAGAAGAACGTGGATATGGAAATGAAGGTTCGACAGATTCAGGAAGAACATGATTTTAAAAATATTGTCTTTGCGACAGGAACACCTGTTTCCAATTCTATTAGTGAGTTGTACACTATGATGAACTACATTCAACCGGATATCTTAAAACGCTATCAAGTTGATTATTTTGACTCTTGGGTAGGTGCTTTTGGAGAAATTCAAAACTCTATGGAATTAGCTCCTACAGGGGATAAGTACCAACCTAAGAAACGATTTAAAAAGTTTGTCAATCTACCTGAGTTGATGAAAATTTATAAAGAAACAGCCGACATTCAAACACAAGATATGTTGGATTTACCTGTTCCAGAAGCTCATATTATCCCTATTGAGAGTGAGTTAACTGAAAACCAGAAACTCTATCTAGAAGAATTGGTTATGCGTTCAGATGCGGTTAAATGTGGAACAGTTGATCCGAGCCAGGATAACATGTTAAAAATTACGGGTGAGGCACGAAAACTAGCAATTGATATGCGTTTATTGGACTCTAGTTATAGTCTAGCAGACAATCATAAACTGCTTCAGGTAGTGGATAATGTTGAAAGAATTTATCGTGAGGGAATGGAAAATAAGGCTACTCAGATGATTTTTTCAGATATTGGCACACCTAAGAAAAAGGATAATGGCTTTGATGTATATTCTGAAATAAAGGCTTTATTAGTTGATAGAGGAGTCCCTAGTAAGGAAATTGCCTTTGTACATGATGCCAATAGTGATGAAAAGAAGAATTGTTTGTCTCGAAAGGTCAATGCAGGAGAGGTGCGGATTCTCCTTGCCTCAACTGAAAAAGGAGGAACAGGTTTAAATGTTCAGAGCAAGATGAAAGCAGTTCATCATCTGGATGTACCGTGGAGACCAAGTGA
>CAJZGT010000117.1 GCA_916048145.1 uncultured Streptococcus sp. | reverse complement strand
ATGGTACCATGCGTGCAACCTTGACCCATGTTGGGGACAGCATGGATCATGTGACGGACCAGCTCCAAGCAACAGTATTGCCGACAGACAATATTAAGCAGGTTTCTACTAAAACATCCTATCCAGCTCCAGGAGTTGGTTTGAGCGTGGTGTTAGTGGACTTTGGTCTCAAGCACTCAATCCTACGTGAACTTTCTAAGCGCAACTGTAATGTGACCGTGGTTCCATACACGACAACGGCAGAAGAAATTCTTCATCTTAATCCTGACGGAGTTATGTTGTCAAATGGGCCAGGTAACCCAGAAGACGTTCCACAAGCACTAGATATGATTCGTGGTGTGCAAGGAAAAATTCCAATCTTTGGTATTTGTATGGGGCATCAACTCTTTGCAATGGCAAATGGTGCTAAGACCTACAAGATGAAATTTGGACACCGTGGATTTAACCATGCGGTACGCGAAATTGCTACAGGACGTGTGGATTTTACAAGTCAAAACCATGGTTATGCAGTTAGCCGTGAGGATTTGCCAGAACACTTGATTATCACTCACGAAGAAATCAATGACAAGTCAGTTGAAGGTGTGCGTCACAGATACCAACCTGCTTTCTCTGTTCAATACCACCCAGACGCAGCCCCTGGGCCACACGACGCTAGCTACCTATTTGACGAGTTTATCGAGATGATGGAAGCTTTTAAACAATCAAACTAAGAACGAGTAAAAGCTCGTCGGAGAATTTATTTAATGGCAACCTGAGAGTTGCCAAATAGAAAGGAGAAGATACATTGTTCGCGGAAGTGAACACGCCCTAAGAACTGTGTGAAAAAGATAAACATCGTCTTGACGCTGAAGGCGTCTGCACCGAGTTTCCTATTTTCACTGTGTTCTTTACGGGCTTTGTATCATAAACTATGCCTAAACGTACTGATATTCAAAAAATTATGGTGATTGGTTCTGGTCCGATTATTATTGGTCAGGCTGCAGAGTTTGACTACGCTGGGACCCAGGCTTGCTTGTCGTTGAAAGAGGAAGGTTATGAGGTTGTCTTGGTTAACTCAAACCCTGCAACCATCATGACGGATAAGGAAATTGCTGATAAGGTTTATATTGAACCGATTACACTTGAGTTTGTGACGCGTATTCTTCGTAAGGAACGTCCAGATGCCTTGCTGCCAACACTCGGTGGTCAGACAGGGCTCAATATGGCCATGGAATTGTCTAAAAATGGCATCCTAGATGAGCTTGGTGTTGAACTTCTGGGTACTAAATTATCTGCCATTGACCAAGCGGAGGACCGTGACCTCTTTAAACAGTTGATGGAAGAATTGGAACAACCCATTCCAGAATCTGAAATTGTTAATACAGTAGAAGAAGCAGTTGCCTTTGCAGCAACAATTGGCTACCCAGTTATCGTTCGTCCAGCCTTTACACTTGGTGGTACTGGTGGTGGTATGTGTGCCAACGAGGAAGAATTGCGTGAAATCGCTGAAAATGGTTTGAAATTGTCACCTGTTACCCAATGTTTGATTGAGCGTTCAATCGCAGGTTTCAAGGAAATCGAATACGAAGTGATGCGTGACTCAGCTGACAATGCTTTGGTTGTTTGTAACATGGAAAACTTTGACCCAGTTGGGATTCACACAGGGGATTCCATTGTATTTGCCCCTGCGCAAACCATGTCAGACTATGAAAACCAAATGCTTCGTGACGCAAGCTTGAGCATTATTCGTGCCCTTAAGATTGAAGGTGGATGTAATGTTCAGCTAGCCCTTGACCCACACAGTTTCAAGTATTATGTCATCGAAGTAAACCCTCGTGTGTCGCGTTCGTCAGCCCTTGCCTCTAAGGCGACAGGTTACCCAATTGCTAAGTTGGCTGCTAAGATTGCAGTAGGTTTGACCTTGGATGAGGTTATTAATCCAGTTACAGGTTCAACCTATGCCATGTTTGAGCCTGCCCTTGACTACGTGGTTGCTAAGATTCCTCGTTTCCCATTTGACAAGTTTGAAAAAGGTGAGCGCCGTCTTGGTACCCAGATGAAGGCGACTGGAGAAGTCATGGCAATCGGTCGTAACATCGAGGAATCTCTCCTTAAGGCTTGTCGTTCCCTTGAAATTGGGGTTCATCACAATGAAATACCTGAACTTGCATTAGTTTCTGATGATGCCTTGATTGAAAAGGTTGTGAAAGCTCAAGATGACCGTCTCTTCTATGTGTCAGAAGCAATTCGCCGTGGCTACACACCAGAAGAAATTGCAGAGCTTACAAAAATCGATATTTTTTATCTCGATAAACTCCTACATATCTTTGAAATTGAGCAGGAGTTGGGTGCTCATCCACAAGATCTAGACGTTTTGAAAACGGCTAAACTAAATGGATTTTCAGACCGTAAGATTGCTGAACTCTGGAATACTACAACTGACCAAGTTCGCCAGCTTCGTTTGGAAAACAAGATTGTCCCAGTTTATAAGATGGTAGATACTTGTGCGGCAGAATTTGACTCTGAAACACCATATTTCTATTCAACCTATGGTTGGGAAAACGAGTCTATCAAGTCTGATAAGGAATCCGTTCTAGTCCTAGGTTCAGGTCCAATCCGTATCGGTCAAGGGGTTGAGTTTGACTACGCAACTGTTCACTCGGTTAAGGCGATTCAAGCTGCTGGTTATGAGGCTATCATCATGAACTCAAACCCAGAGACCGTTTCAACAGACTTCTCTGTATCAGATAAGCTTTACTTTGAGCCATTGACATTCGAAGATGTTATGAACGTCATTGACTTGGAGCAACCAAAAGGGGTTATCGTTCAGTTCGGTGGTCAAACAGCCATCAACCTTGCTGAACCACTGGCAAAAGCAGGTGTGATCATCCTTGGGACACAGGTTGCTGACCTAGACCGCGCCGAAGACCGCGACCTCTTCGAGCAAGCCCTTAAAGACTTAGATATTCCACAGCCACCAGGACAAACGGCTACTAATGAAGAAGAAGCAGTGCTTGCAGCTCGCAAGATTGGCTTCCCAGTCCTCGTTCGCCCATCTTATGTACTTGGTGGACGTGCCATGGAAATCGTTGAAAATGAAGAAGACCTTCGTTCTTACATGCGTACAGCGGTTAAGGCTAGTCCAGACCACCCAGTTCTTGTTGACTCTTACATCGTTGGGCAAGAGTGCGAAGTTGATGCCATCTCAGACGGGGAAAATGTTCTCATCCCTGGTATTATGGAGCATATCGAACGTGCTGGTGTCCACTCAGGTGACTCAATGGCCGTTTACCCACCACAAACCTTGTCGCAAAAGGTGCAAGAAACAATCGCAGACTATACTAAACGTCTAGCAATCGGTCTTAACTGCCTTGGAATGATGAACATCCAGTTTGTTATCAAGGAGGAAAAAGTCTACGTTATTGAGGTCAATCCACGTGCCAGCCGTACGGTGCCATTCCTTTCTAAGGTGACCAATATTCCTATGGCTCAAGTAGCGACCAAGCTTATTCTCGGTCAAAGTCTTGAAGAACTGGGTTACCAAGATGGACTTTATCCAGAAAGCACTCGCGTTCATATCAAGGCGCCTGTCTTCTCCTTTACGAAACTAGCTAAGGTAGACAGCTTGCTCGGTCCTGAAATGAAGTCAACAGGGGAAGTTATGGGTTCTGATACTACTCTTGAAAAAGCTTTGTACAAGGCCTTTGAAGCTTCTTACCTGCACTTGCCAACTTTTGGAAATGTGGTCTTTACCATCGCTGATGATGCCAAAGATGAAGCCTTGGACTTGGCTCGTCGTTTCCAAAATATCGGTTACGGTATCCTCGCGACAGAAGGGACAGCAGCCTTCTTTGCTAGTCATGGACTGCATGCTCAACCTGTTGGTAAGATCGGTGATGATGAGAAGGATATCCCAAGTTTTGTCCGCAAAGGAAAAATCCAAGCAATCATCAACACTGTCGGAACCAAACGAACTGCTGATGAAGATGGTGAGCAAATTCGCCGTTCAGCTATTGAACACGGTGTGCCACTCTTTACAGCTCTAGATACAGCTAATGCCATGCTCAAGGTGCTAGAAAGCCGTAGTTTTGTCACAGAAGCAATCTAATTGAAAAAATATTTTCACAGTTTTAAAGGGCTCTTTGTCAACTGTAGTGGGTTGAAGAAAAGCTAAGATCGAGAAAGGACGG
>CAJZGT010000116.1 GCA_916048145.1 uncultured Streptococcus sp. | reverse complement strand
TGGCAAAAAATAGGCAGAACAAATGTCCTGCCTACTAAAAATATGGTATGAAAGGCAATTGATGTTTTACTGTCACCCTAGGCAAGCTTGGAACAAATAAATCATTGATAGTAACCTTTACGACATCCTATTTATTACTTCAATTACTAATGTCCCTGCTATTCCTAAGCCACCTCTGGTATAATCTATTCATGGTCAAAATAGATAACACCGTTCTAAGTTACGATTCATAGTTTTTCTTACATTCTTTAATAAAATATGTATCAAATTGTTAAAATTAACGTCTGCTTCCTAGATGACGACCGTACATATAGGTAACAACTCCTAAAACACCCCAAGCGATAGCTGTAGAAGTAGTAATAATAAGTCCACCCTCGGTACTAGCCAAATCTGCTTCTGCCATGATCTCAAATTTTTCTTCTAATTTTTTCATATCCCACTTGCTCCTTTAAATATATTAACCAAACGTACGAGATAACCAATAACCAGCTACCCCAGCTCCACCTGCAGCAAGTAATGAGCCTCCGATAACAATCAATAAACCCACTCCGCCTTGTACTTGCTCTAATTCATTTTGCTTTACGATTTCAAATTGATTCAAATTTTGCATGATATACTCCTTTTTAAATAATACTAGCTAATCCAATAGCTACTCCTACTAATAAACCCACTATTCCTGAGGCTGATATAATAACAGCCGCAAATTCGTTTGAAAACTTCATTGATTCTCTCATTATCTCTTGTTTCGACTAATTCCAATAGCTACTCCTGCACTTAAACCGGCAAATGCTGAACCTGCAATAATACTAGCTGCTACTGCAATCGGAATAATTCCCCCATCCACATTCATCAACTCTTCTTCTGTAAGAGCTACAAAGTTCTGTTCCATTTTGTCAAAATTTGTCATCTTTTTTCTCCTTTATTTCTATTTTTTAGTTTACGATTTCTGGCTCTTAAACCATTTTAAAAACCAGAATAGATAAATTACTGAATTCCTTTTCTTTCCTTTTCGTCTCACTTATCTATTTGAGAAGTGATTTAAAATGAACAGGTAAATTTCATTTATTTTAAATACCATTTGATAAACCATGGCAATAAGATTGGTAAATACATCGCGTAATCTCCTTCCTTTTCTTCTCACTTATTTATTCGAAAAATAATTCGAAAATGTACAATTAATTAAATTTTATTTGAAAAATAATTTAATGAACCACGGATAAAAACCAGTCACATACATAAACACTCCTCCTTTTTCTTCCTTATCTATCTATTCGTAATTCCCACTAAAAGTTCTAAATTTTTTATTTTTCCTGACAATAAAAAAGCAACACGACTTGCATGTTGCTTCTTGCTATTCTTTACTTTTGACGACTTCTACCACATCTCCTACGCTCTGCAGTTGGTCAATTTCCTCATCACTGATTTCGATATTAAATTCATCTTCCAGTGTCAAGATAAACTCCATCAAGTCAACTGAGTCCGCATCCAAATCGTCTTTCAGACTCAAGGATTCTGTCACGACAAAGTCTTCTCCCTGTCGCTCTTGGATAATAGTCACAATACGGTCAAAAATTTCTTTTTCTGTCATCTCTTTTATTCTCCTGAAAATTCACGCGCAGTCTGGGCAACTACGTCTGTTTCTAGCATGGTACGAATCTGGCGGATTGTACTATAAACAGCCTTGGCATCGCTTGAGCCATGAGTCTTAACAACAGGTGCCTTGACACCAAACAAGACTGCTCCACCAACATCTGAATAGTTGAGCTGTTTTTTCAAACCTCTGAGGCTGTCCTTGAGAAGGAGGGCACCTAGTTTCGCTCGCAGACCACCACCTGTAATAGCGGTCTTGAGCAAGCCCATGATTCCCATGGCTGTCCCTTCAATGGATTTGAGCACAGCGTTTCCCGTGAAACCATCTGCCACAACAACATCTGCAACGCCATTCATCAAATCACGCGCTTCCACGTTTCCGATAAAGTTTAAACTTTCATCAGCCACTAGTAATTCATAGGTTTCCTTACGAAGCGGGTCGCCCTTACTACTCTCTGTTCCGTTGTTGAGCAAGCCAACACGTGGTTGCGTAATGCCACGAACATTTTTAGCATAGAAGGAACCTAGAACCGCGTATTGATGGAGGTGCTGGGCTGTATTCTCCGCATTGGCACCGAGGTCCAGCATATCAAACCCCTTCCCATCTACAGTCGGCAAGGTCGACATAAGCCCAGGACGGTCGATGTTCTTGATACGACCCACAATGAAAAATCCAGCTGCCAACAAAGCACCTGTATTGCCTGCGGAAAGAACAGCATCTGCCTCTCCATCTTTGACAGCCTTGGCTGCCAATACCATACTGGCATTTTTCTTCTTCCGAATAGCTCTCGTAGGTTCATCGTCTGAATCAATCTTCTCATCCGTATGGATAATGCTGACGCGCTCTGTCGCTGTCAGATATTGCTTGATTTTAGCTTCATCTCCGTAGAGTTGAACCTCGATATCTGAAAAGTCAGCTAGGGCTTGATTGACACCCTCAACGATGGCCTGAGGTGCGTAATCGCCCCCCATGGCATCTACTGCGATTTTTTTCATTTCTTTTCCTCTTTTAGTAATTGTCCCCAGTCTGCTAGGGAATCAATAAATTTCTTTGATTTTAGGTGAATCCCAACGTACTCTTCATAGAGTTGATCCATAAACTGGCGTAGTTCTTGCTTAATTTCAGGCTTGAGCGAAATTGTCTCCAAGGTCTCAAAATCAATGGCTTGAAACTGATTGAGCAGATAAGGAATATTTGGATTGAGATGGCAACGTCTCTCATCCTCATGATAATGCTCTGGACAGAGGCAGGCTCCATATTTGAAAGAAAAATCAAAAGCCTGACCGACCCGATGGCAGAAGACACACTCATTAAAATTGAGACTGATTCCAAATCGAGTCAAGATTTGAATTTCAAAAATATTGGTCAAAACCTGATAATCCAAGCCAGCTTCCATCAACTCCAAAGTCTTTTGCAAAAAAGCAAACAAAGGAGCATCCTGCTGATTGTCCTGCAAACTAGCATCTGCAAGAGCAGCCACGTAGGTCGCATAGGCCATGACAAAGAGGTCGCTATTAATCTTTGGAAAAGTCATCACCTCATGATAGTCCTCGATATAGCTGAGCCCATCATCATTGATTCGTAAGAGAAATCGTGCCAGCACCAAGGGCTGAATAACAGGCGCCAGCTTAGACTGACCAGCGTGTTTGACAAAAAACATGCGTTTCCCAGCCTGCTCTGTAAAAATCTTGACGAGCTTGTCATCCTCACGAAAATTGCGATTGTAGAGCACCAAGCCTTGACTCGTGATTGACTGAATCATGCTTCTCTCATGTACTCCTCAAGTCGTTTCATAGCTTCTTTGATAGTCTCCATGCTGGCTGCATAAGACAGACGAACATAACCTTCCCCGTAACGCCCAAAGGCTGCTCCAGGGATAAAGGCAACAGCCTTCTTCTGAGCAAAATCCTTCAGAAAAGCAAAGGAATCTTGATTGTAGCCCGCTGGAATCTTAGCAAAGATATAGAAGGCACCGTCTGGTTTGATAATCTCAAAACCAAGAACAGTCATTTTCTCGATAATATAGTCCCGACGCTGGATGTATTCCTTCTTCATAGGTTCCGCATCATTTTTACCAGCGGTCAAAGCTTCCACCGCAGCATGTTGAGCCATGGTATTTGCAGCAGTGACCAAGTACTGGTGACTCTTAATTAACTGGGCTGTGAAGACCGCAGGAGCGAAAATCAAACCCAAACGCCAACCGGTCATGGCATGCGATTTAGACAAACCATTGATAATAATAGCCTGGTCTCTCAACATAGTTCCTAGAGACACATGGGCTTCCCCTGTATAGGTCAATTCTGAGTAAACCTCATCACAGACAACGAAAATCTCGTACTTGCGTAAAACAGCTGCCAAGTCTTCCAACTGCTCCCGACTATAGGTAATTCCTGTCGGATTAGCCGGATAGTTGAGAATAACCGCCTTGAGCTTGTCTCCCTGCTCCAAAATGGCCTTCTCCAACATTTCAGGAGTCAAGACAAACCCATTTTCAGTTGTGTCAATCTCGACAACCTCTGCCCCAACTAGATTGACAATTGGTTCATAACCCGGATAAGCAGGAGCTGGCAAGAGCACCTTGTCTCCCTCTTCCAAAATAGCTGTCAAAGTAG
>CAJZGT010000115.1 GCA_916048145.1 uncultured Streptococcus sp. | reverse complement strand
TTTTTTAGGATTCTTACCTAGATACTCCTCTGCACTCATGCCATCTCGTTCTGCTTCTGAGAAATCTAACATCATCAAATAAATCTGCTCTCTAAGATAGTCCTCATCATAGAGAAATCCAGCAAGATTAAAACTATCCCAGAGCTCCTCAAAATACTGCTGATTCTCCTCAGAAAACTCATGCAACAAAGCGCTTGTTTCTTCATAATACTTCATTTTCTTCATGGTTTACCCCCCATTCTTAATTCCTTCTACTTTTTGACTCAAATCGTCCCATTGTTGCCAAAAGACCGAGACACGCTCTTCTCCTTCTTTGGTTAACGAAAAATACTTCCGATCTGGACCATCTGGCGACGGACGCATGTCGCCTCTTATCCATTGATTTTTTTCTAACTTTTGCAACAAAGGATAAATAGTTCCTGGAACGATAGTATCAAATCCAGCCTCTCGCAAAGTCTGAACCAACTCATAACCATACCGCTCTTTTTGACCGATCATATCCAAGACACAACCTTCAAGAACACCTTTTAATAGTTGAGTTTCCTTCATCCCTTCCCCCTTCTAATCTATTTTGTAATACCTACTAGTAGCTTCATCTATAATATACCACTTCCACACTAGTTTGTAAAGCATAATAGTTGAAATAAAAAAACGACAACCACTTTTCAGCAGTTATCATTGCTTATCTTTTAATCTTTTCCACCAAGTCGACTGTTAATATTCATCATGATACTAGCTATTTTTTCACCCCAGTACGGATCTGATGCATAGCGTACATTCATTCCTGTCGCTTTATTTCCAAGGTGATCTCTTCCACGGTCAATATAGTTCTCACGAATCCACTTGGCCGCACCAAGAATTCCTTTGTCTACATCATCAAATTTCTTAGCTGAATCATAGGGACTGGTATCGTAAGCAGCTATACCGAAGAAGTTATTTTTATCATTAGCAATTTGGCTACGTCCCCAAGCACTTTCTAGCGCACTGTGAGCCATTAAATAGAGAGCATTGACACCATAACGTTTTTCAGCTTCTTTAAAAATTGCTCCTTTACCAGCAAGACGGCTATTTCGGATATTCATAATCGAATAAACTCTATTTAATTCATCCGCACTATAGTTGGTTGGTTCAGTTAAATTCTTGAAAAGGAAACGATTTTTGATAGTAAACCCATCGAAATGTTCTCCATCCTTTGAATAATACTTCTTACCAATTTTCATAGTTGAAGTATGTGGAGCTACCCGAATACTAGTGTATGGAGAAAGTTCATGATATAGGAATCTTCCGTCAGTAGTATAGTGAGGAATAAACTCACTTCCTTCCTCAACTAAAGTCAAATCGCTTTGATTCATATAACCGAATAAGCCTGATATTGAAACAGCAAGGCGACTATCCTTGGTTTTAGAGCTATCATAGGTCACAATACTTCCCTGATTGACATAGCTCAAAATATCTCCTGATTCGCTATAAATATAGGCTGTGATTGGTTTAACCTTAAAATATTTGGGGCTTTGAATCCACTTTCCATCACTCTGGAAGAAATACTCTTTATTTTTAATATTAAAACCACCAGTAACATAACTTCCATCTTCTTTTAGGTAGTACCATGCATTGTAGTTAGGATCAAAAATCCATTCATTCTTGGCCATATAACCACCAGATTTGAGGTAATAATCACCAATCCATTCATGTGAAGCATACGTACCGCCTGATTTTAGGTAAAACCAGCTATTATAAGATGGATCAAAAATCCATTCTTTTTCAGCCATTGCTCCACTATTTTTTAGATAGTAAGCATTTTTCCACTGATTACTGGCCATCACACCATCATTATTAAAATAATACCATGCGCCCTTAATTTTTTCCCATTTATTACGAAGGATCTTTCCTGAATCTGTAGCATAATACCATTTATCAGTAATCTTTACCCAAGCATTTTGAACCATCGCCCCACTACTATTAAGAAGATAATCGTTCACTATAGCATTGCTAGCCATAACTCCATCTTGGTTGAAGTAATACCAAACATTGCCAATTTTTTCCCATCTATTACGAACAATCTTTCCTGAATCTGTAGCATAATACCATTTATCCGCAATTTTCACCCAGGAATTTTCTACCATTGCTCCACTAGTATGAAAAGCATAGTCATTAACAATTCTATTGCTAGCCATGATTCCATGTTGATCAAAGAAATACCAGACACTCGCAATCTTTTTCCAGTTTTTGATTGGTTGATTATTCTCATAAAAAAGCCATTCCCCATGCTCTTTCTGCCAACCATTCTTATGAGCTTCTTCAACTTTTTCTTTATTTGAAATAGCCTCTTTTTTAGAATTATTTTCTTTTACAACGACTGGTTCTTTCTTTTTTTCCGTCTTTTCAGCTTCATTCTTTGTATTTTCAACAACTTTTTTCTCTTCTGATACTGGAGTCTGATTTTTATCTTTCGGCTGATTCTCTTCCACTGATTGACTCTTATTCGTCGTTTGACTTTGGTCTGTTGTTTTACTATCTTCAGCAGAGACTGATGTTGTGGGCACAATTGCCAATGCAAGAACTGCTGTACTTACAAGTAGTGTTCTCTTCATTTTGCTCCCCTAAGTAGATATTCATCTACATCATTCGTAATTAACTTTATTTTAACATAGTTAAAATATGAAAATATTACAAAATGATGAAAATTATGTGTCTTATTGACGATAATGATACCCTAGCTTATCTAAGGCTGGCTTTTACTTCCTTTCGTAGATTTTCTAGACTGCTGATACCATATTTATCCATAACCTTTGGTAAATTTTCGATAATATCAGGACAGGCATATGGATTGGTAAAGTTGGCTGTTCCAACTCCAATGGCAGATGCTCCAGCAATATACATTTCTAGGGCAGCTTCTGCCGAGTCCACTCCTCCCATTCCAATGATAGGCAGATCTGTTGTTTGGGCTACCTGGCGGATGAGTTTGAGGGCTACTGGAAAGACTGCTGGACCAGACATCCCACCTGTTCCATTTGCCAAGATTGGTTTTCTAGTTTTGAGGTCAAAGCGCATACCGACTAAAGTATTGATCATGGTTAAGCCACTTGCTCCCGCATCTTCTGCAGCTTTTGCGACAGTAACGATATCCGTCACACTAGGAGTTAGTTTGACATAAACTGGTACATCAGAGGCTTCCACAGCTGCTTTCACCACATCATAGGCTAAATCTGGATCTTGACCAATCAAGAGTCCATGATTACAGTGATCTACGTTGGGACAAGAAATATTGAGCTCAATAGCCTTCACATTAGCTGCCTTGGAAATACCATGAGAAACAGACTCATACTCTTGTTTTGAAAAACCAGCCACATTAGCAATAATAGGAAGATTTGGATATTCTCTTTCCAGCCAAGGCAGCTTTTCAGCCAAAACAACCTCTAAACCAGGATTTTGCAAGCCGATTGCATTGAGCATGCCAGCAGGTGTCTCAGCAACTCTGGGAGTTGGATTTCCAAAACGTGGTTCAAGGGTTGTCGCCTTGATCATAATAGAACCTAAAAGGTCTAAATCATAGTACTTGGCATACTCTTGTCCAAAACCAAAACAGCCTGATGCTGGAATAATCGGATTTTTCAAATCCAAGCCTGGTAGAGAAACTTGTAAACAATTTGTAGTCATGATTTTCTCCTTACAATACAACTGTTCCTGTGCGGAAAACAGGGCCATCTTCACAGACGCGTTGGCTAACTGTCTCGCTTTCTGGTACTTTTAGGACGCAGGCATAACAAGCCCCCATTCCACAAGCCATACGAGATTCCAGAGATAAATAGGCTCTTGGGTGGTCATAAAAGGTTTGATTGATATACTTCATCATTCCAGGAGCCCCACATGAGTAAACAGCATCAAATTGATTGTCTAAATCCTTGATAACAACGGAAACATTTCCCTTGATACCATAAGAACCATCATCTGTCGTTACAAAGACTTGACCATATTGGGCCAATTTCGTCTCTAAAATAACAGCATCCTTGTTCGCAAAACCAAGAACTGTCACTACTTTCACACCACGCTCATGCAATTCCTTGGCCACCTCAAGCAAGGGCGGAACACCAATCCCCCCACCAACAAGGAGAACCTGGCTCTGCTCATCTAGGTCAGACAAGTCAAAACCATTCCCCTGAGGCCCCATCACATCAAGAGTGTCTCCCTGACTTAAGGTTGAGAAAATAGCTGTCCCAGCTCCTTCAATCCGATAAA
>CAJZGT010000114.1 GCA_916048145.1 uncultured Streptococcus sp. | reverse complement strand
GACGTTTAATCAACTCCAACTGGATATAGTTAAGGATATTAAAGTAAGGCATACGGTAATCCAAACTTGCTTTTAGATATGGATTTTCAGCCAATAATTCGTCATAGCCTTCAATTTCTAGGATAACATTTTTCGTTAATTGCCATTCGTCTAAAATAGTATCATAAATAGCCTTCACTTGATCATCTTCACATAACTTAGCATATTCAAAAGCAATATTCATGTTGGATTTAGATAAGACCATATCGACATTTGAAAGAAGCGATTGGAAAAATGGCCAATTTTGATACATATCTCGTAAGATAGCGATATTCTCTGGATTTTTATCGATAAACTCCTTGAAGCTTGATCCGACACCATACCAGCCAGGGAACATAACACGGCTTTGTGACCATGAGAAAACCCAAGGAATGGCACGCAAACCACCGATTTCAGTAATAGTTTTACGCGCGGCTGGACGAGAACCAATATTAAAGCTGGAAATAGCCTTGATTGGACTTGACTCAAAGAAATAATCATAAAAATGGTCATTCCCAAAGACTAAATCTCGATAAATGTCATAACTACGGTCCACTACTTGGTCCATAATAGCCTCATAGCGATTTGAGGTATTAGTATCACTCTTCCATTGAGTAATCATACGGTTAATGGCTGCTGAAACCAACATTTCAAGGTTATAATAGGCAGCATCTTTGTTACCATATTTATTTCCAATTACTTCACCCTGCTCCGTCAAGCGGATGCGATCCTTGATGGACTTGAGCGGTTGAGAGGTAATAGCTTCATAGGTTGGTCCACCACCACGACCGACAGTCCCACCACGGCCGTGGAAGAAGGTAACCTTAACGCCAAATTCATCTCCAATAGCAGTCAATTGTTGTTGAGCCTTGTAGAGGGTCCAACATGATGATAGATAACCACCATCTTTATTACTATCAGAGTAACCAAGCATGATTTCTTGGTAGTTATTACGTGAAGCAATCCATTTCTTAGCAAGAGCAAGAGAAAGGTATTCTCTCATGGTTTCTTCTGAGTGGTCCAAGTCCTCAATTGTTTCAAAGAGAGGAACGATTTGGACACGAGCTCTCTCTTTATCAACTAGCCCTACTTCTTTTAGCAAGATAGCCAATTCCAACATGTCTGATACGCTGGTTGCATGCGAAATAATGGTCTGACGAATAACATCATCACCCAACTTATCTTTCAACTCACGGGCAGCCTTAAAGATGGCCAATTCTTTTTCAAGTAACTCTGATTTTTCAACATGAGTAGCAGAAAGAATGCGTGGATCTTCTTCCAATTCTTTTAAGAGAAGTTGGCATTTTTCCTCTTCACTTAGTTCGCTGTAACGAGAATGAATTCCTGCTGATTTCAAGAGTTCGGCTACACAGGCCTCATGAACACTAGAATCTTGACGCATGTCGATGGATGCCAAATAGAAACCAAAAATTTCAACTGCCTGAATCAGCTCAACAAAATCACCAGAAATTAGTGCTTCACCCTTATTTTCCAAGAGGGAATCACGGATGGTAATTAAGTCCTTATAAAAATCATTAGCTGTTTCATAGCGAGCCCCAACTTCCTTATCCTCAATCAGATAGGTTTTTGTTGCTTGGATTTTTGATTGAATATCAAACAAGGCACGACGGTAAAGTTCTTTTTCACGATAAATCGAGTTGTCCTTGGATTGACGAGCCATTTCTCTAACTTGCTTGCTTACATTGACAATACTGGTTGAGAGAGAGAATTCACGATAAAGTTGGTAAATCTTTTCATCATAGTAGTTCATGATGACTTCACACTGAGTCATAGCAGATTGTTTCAAGGTATCTGCAGTCACAAAGGGATTACCATCACGGTCGCCACCAATCCACATTCCCATGGTAATTGGTTTAGGATGTTTTAACTCCAAGCCATGTTTTTTAGCCAGACGCTTGTACTCAGCAGTCAAATGAGGAACTGCCTTCAGGAATGAACTATTGTAGTACTCCATAACATTCGTGATTTCATTGGTTACTTTCAATTTCTTTTCACGAATCATGTCTGTCTGCATGATAATCTCAATATAACGACGGAGATCATTATGCCATTTTTCCTTATTAATCAAGCCTAATTTCACATCACGATACTTACGCAAGAGGGTGTGGATATGGTTAGTCAAATCCAGCATACTCTTACGTTGCACTTGCGTTGGATGGGCTGTCAAAACAGGGACAACATTCAAATGTTCTAAAATTTCAACTGCATTTTCTTTTTCTGCAACCATTTTAATCGTTGCTGATAATTTACCAAGATAATCTTGATCGATATTATTTTGATGGTTGATTTCATAGGCCAAATCCACGTCTTCTGAAATATTAATCAAAAGAGGCAAGATAGAGAAATAGCGTGAAATATAAGCCATTTCATCATTTGTCAGACTAGTAACTAATTGGTTTAAACCTTGATAATCTTCTTGAGTTGATAATTCTTTCAACTGCATGATTTTATCAAAAGTCTCTGGAGCAAGCATGTTTTTAGTGATATCTTCTAACAATTCTGTTAAAATCAATACTTCTTCTTGCACAACAGCTTTATTACTATAGTTTTCTAATTTTTGAAGAGACATAAACTTTCCTTTCCATACAATCCTTATAATATTTCAGAAGATTGATTTTCATACTCCCTAATAAGTTTAGCACGTTTCTCACTTGCATCAATATTTAATACAAAGGCAATTGCGACAGATAATACCAAGAGGCTATTCCCACCTTGCGATAGAAAAGGGAATGTTACTCCAGTTGAAGGAATAAGACCAGAAATTCCACCGATATTAACAAAGACCTGCACCAAAAGCATGCCTCCTACCCCAATAGCCACCATTGAATTAAATGGATTCTTAGCACGAATTCCCACCAAAATAATTCTCAAAATTAAGAAAAAGAGAAGTGATAAAATCAAACTAGCTCCAACAAATCCAAATTCTTCTATAACAATAGAGAACACAAAATCTGTATGAGCTTCTGGTAGATAACCCCGTTTCTCGATTGAATTTCCTAATCCTAGACCAAACCACCCACCATTTACCATAGCATAGTAGGAATTTGCGAGTTGGTGTCCTGCACCTGCTAGGTCATTAAAAGGATTAAAAAATGCACTAAAACGTTTGGCAACATAACCAAAGACAGGAATACGAGAGAAATTTTCAACCCCAACAAAACGAATTACAGATAGGGATAACATTGAACCACCTGTCAACAGAAGTAGAAAAGTCGTGAACCAGCGATAAGCAATACCACTGAGTGTATACATAATCAAGGCTACCAAAGCAAGGATAGTGGCATTTCCTAAATCTGGGAAAATTCCTAAGCTTCCAATTAATACGATTATAACGAAACGCCAGTCATTAAAAGCCCGAGGAATCCATTGGTTTTGGGTTAAAATCTGAAAATCGTAAATAGCTATTTCTTCTTGTTGTTTGGAAAAACGATGAGACAAATACCAAATAATAATAATTTTTAGATACTCTGCTGGTTGAATTGTTACAGGTCCTACTGAAATCCAACCGTAGGCTCCATTAACCGGAACTCCTATTAAACGTGCCAAAGCTAGTAAAATCATCTCTATGAACATAACAATAATAATCAGTCGTTCATTCCTTAAGAAACCTAGTTTTAACTTATATATTAAGGCAATCAAAATTAAACTAACTATCCAGAAAACACCTTGGTTTCGGACCAATTGAAGAGCACTTTTCCCTTCTTGAATTAGGGTTGCACTCGTCGTCGAATATACTACGATTAGCCCCAATACAGACAAAAGGAGATAAGGTATCAAAATGGAATAGTTTAACAGGTGCCTTTTACTAATTTTCATATCACACCACTCTAATAGGAACAAAGAAATTTGTTCCCAATTCCGTTTTATTTTCTAGTTTTGATTGCTATTATACCACTTTTTCAGAAAGAAAAAAACCCTTACCCTTAAGATATAAGATTTTCTCATAAGAAAAAGAGCGCTTGGCTCTTTTCTGTTTTATTCTTTTGAAGAACTACTTGAGCTTGAATCTCCCCCACCAATGTATTGAGTAAAGATATTTTGGAAAGCTTGATCTTTAACTTTAATATTTGCAGCTTGCAACTCTTTTCCGATAATACTTTGAACAAATGATGAATCATTTTGTTTTTGAGTCAGAATAAGCGTCTTCAATTTTTCTTTATAGTCATCAATGTTAGATGACTTTTCTGTTTTCTTAGTGAGTTTTACAATGTAATATTGACTGCTGTATGCCTGAGTACCAGTAGCTGTAAT
>CAJZGT010000113.1 GCA_916048145.1 uncultured Streptococcus sp. | reverse complement strand
CCAGCTATGAAGTAGCCTTGGTTTTACTGGATATCCAGATGCCCAAGCTCAATGGTCTGGAAGTCCTAGCTGAGATTCGTAAAACAAGCCAAGTCCCTGTCTTGATGTTAACAGCCTTTCAGGATGAGGAATACAAGATGAGTGCCTTTGCTTCTCTGGCAGATGGCTATCTGGAAAAACCTTTCTCCCTCTCCCTCTTAAAAGTGAGGGTGGATGCGATTTTCAAGCGCTACTACGATACAGGACGAATCTTCTCCTATAAGGATGCCAAGGTGGACTTTGAAAGCTACAGTGCAAATCTAGCAGGTGAGGAAGTAGCTATCAATGCTAAAGAGTTGGAAATTCTGGACTATCTGGTGAAAAATGAAGGACGGGTCTTGACCCGATCTCAGATTATCGATGCGGTCTGGAAGGCGACAGATGAGGTCCCCTTTGACCGTGTCATCGATGTCTATATCAAGGAATTGCGGAAAAAGCTAGACTTGGATTGTATCCTCACTGTGCGCAATGTTGGTTATAAATTGGAGCGAAAATGAAACGAACAGGTTTATTTACAAAGATATTTATCTATACCTTCTCGATATTTAGTGTTCTGGTTATCTGCCTTCATTTAGCCATTTATTTTCTCTTTCCCTCGACTTATCTGAGCCACCGTCAGGAAACCATTGGCCAGAAAGCGACAGCCATTGCCCAGTCCCTAGAAGGGAAGGATAGGCAGAGCATCGAGCAAGTGTTAGACTTGTATTCCCAGACTAGTGATATCAAGGGGGCCGTTAAGGGCGAGATGACCGAGGACAAGATAGAAGTCAAGGACAGTCTTCCTCTGGATACAGACCGCCAGACAACCTCTCTTTTTATCGAGGAGCGTGAGGTGACAACGCAAGACGGTGGTACCATGACTCTCCAGTTTCTAGCTTCCATGGATTTACAAAAGGAAGCAGAGCAAATTAGCCTTCAATTTCTCCCTTATACCTTTCTGGCATCCTTTCTGATTTCTCTTTTGGTAGCCTACATCTATGCTCGGACCATTGTGGCCCCTATTTTGGAAATCAAGCGGGTGACCCGACGGATGATGGATTTGGATTCCCAAGTGCGATTGCGCGTGGATTCTAGGGATGAGATTGGTGATCTCAAGGAACAAATCAATAGCCTTTACCAGCATCTTTTGACTGTTATTGCGGACTTGCATGACAAGAATGAAGCTATTCTCCAGCTGGAAAAGATGAAGGTCGAATTCCTACGAGGGGCTTCTCATGAATTGAAAACACCTCTGGCTAGTTTGAAAATCCTGATCGAAAACATGAAAGAAAATGTCGGGCGTTATAAGGACAGAGACCGCTATCTGGGAGTTGCCTTGGGGATTGTAGATGAGCTCAATCACCACGTTCTCCAGATACTTTCTCTCTCGTCTGTGCAGGAATTGCGAGATGATAGGGAACAAATTGACTTATACCAGATGACGCAAAGTCTGGTTAAGGATTATGCCTTACTAGCCAAGGATAGAGAGCTCCAGATAGACAATAGTTTGACTCATCAGCAGGCTTATCTAAACCCATCTGTCATGAAGTTGATTCTGTCTAACCTCATCAGCAATGCTATTAAGCACTCTGTTCCAGGTGGCTTAGTTCGCATTGGAGAAAGAGAAGGAGAACTCTTTATCGAAAATAGCTGTAGTCCTGAAGAACAAGAAAAACTGGCCCAGTCTTTTTCTAATAATGCTAGTCGCAAGGCCAAGGGGTCTGGGATGGGGCTCTTTGTGGTCAAAAATCTATTGGAACATGAAAAATTAGCTTATCGTTTCGAGATGAAGGAGAATCATTTAACCTTCTTTATAGCTTTTCCAAAAGTCGCCCAAGACTAGGGAGAGAAAGGGTTTACATAGATGAAGCTAGAAGAAATTCAATCGAAACTGCGGGAAAAACTAGATTTTTTTGTCAAAAAGTGATAAAATGAACAATGTAAATGGGATGACCCATAAAAATATACAGGAGGCCTGATAAAATGGCAATCGTTTCAGCAGAAAAATTTGTCCAAGCAGCTCGTGACAACGGTTATGCAGTTGGTGGATTTAACACAAACAACCTTGAGTGGACTCAAGCTATCTTGCGTGCAGCAGAAGCTAAAAAAGCTCCAGTTTTGATCCAAACTTCAATGGGTGCTGCTAAATACATGGGTGGTTACAAAGTTGCTCGCAACTTGATCGCTAACCTTGTTGAATCAATGGGTATCACTGTACCAGTAGCTATCCACCTTGACCACGGTCACTACGAAGATGCACTTGAGTGTATCGAAGTTGGTTACACTTCAATCATGTTTGACGGTTCACACCTTCCAGTTGAAGAAAACCTTAAATTGGCTAAAGAAGTTGTTGAAAAAGCACACGCTAAAGGTATCTCAGTAGAAGCTGAAGTTGGTACTATCGGTGGTGAAGAAGACGGAATCATCGGTAAAGGTGAATTGGCTCCAATCGAAGACGCTAAAGCAATGGTTGCAACTGGTATCGACTTCTTGGCAGCTGGTATCGGTAACATCCACGGTCCTTACCCAGCAAACTGGGAAGGTCTTGACCTTGACCACTTGCAAAAATTGACAGAAGCTCTTCCAGGATTCCCAATCGTATTGCACGGTGGATCAGGTATTCCTGATGAGCAAATCCAAGCAGCTATCAAACTTGGTGTTGCGAAAGTTAACGTTAACACTGAATGCCAAATCGCATTCGCTAACGCAACTCGTAAATTTGCTCGTGACTACGAAGCAAACGAAGCAGAATACGACAAGAAAAAACTCTTCGACCCACGTAAATTCTTGGCTGACGGTGTAAAAGCTATCCAAGCATCAGTTGAAGAACGTATCGACGTATTCGGTTCAGAAGGTAAAGCTTAATAAGTTTGACCATATAAAATGAGACTTGTCCAGTGGGCAGGTCTTTTATTTCCGCATATAATTGAGTGTAACAGATGAAAGTGCTATTTAAATAATAGGATAAAAGGAGATGGCATGTTGAAAAAGAAGATTAATATTGAACAAACGAATAAACATTTAAGCCAAATTTCGACCTCATTGTTTAATAAATGAGACTTTTCTTATAATTTTAGTTTCTATATTCACAACATTCAATAAACCAGTAGGTTCTTGAAACTTCTAGGGGTTAGGATTACGAGAGCGTTTCATGGTCAATAGTTTTCTGTGTTACTGCTTTTTTATCGGATAGGCTAATCTAATCTTTCAACAGTGTAATAGTGGTATTTCGTTTTCTGAAAACATTTAATTGACAAGTAATGCAAATTGATGTACAATTACAGTACAAATCTTAAGTGAGGTGATAAGAATGGGAAAAACAGCTACAATTAGTGTTCGAGTTGATGAGTTAGATAAACAATCGGCTGAACAGGTTTTGAAGCAACTTGGGATGCCGATATCAACATTAGTTACACTATTATTGAAACAAGTATCATTAACGAAGAAAATCCCTTTTGATATTGCATTGCCAGATGTACATTCATCAGTGAATGTAGAGGAAATGACAGCTGAACAATTTAGACAAATGATGGTTGAAGCTTATCATGAAGCAGAAAACGGTCATGTTCGATCTGTCAATGAGTTCTTTAAAGAATTTAAGGAACGGAACGTATGACTAAAATAACCATTAATATTTTAAAAAGAGCTGAAGGAGATATGGAAGCCATTTATCATTATATCGCAGATGAGCTTCAATCGCCGGAAACTGCTATGAATCACTTTGAAGCTATTGCAGAAGGGATTAAAACCTTAGAAATATTTCCTGAAAGATGTGCTATTGTAGAGGAATTGCTCAGTTTAGATATTAAAGTTAGACGACTACTAGTAAAAAATTATTCAGTGTTTTATCGTTTTGATAAGGATACAGTTACCATCTTGAGAGTGTTACATCAATCAAGTAGCATGGACAGATTACTGTTTGAAATCGGGAACAAATCCGATTGACGTATAGGTATTTAGTCAGATTATATTCTATTTCATGGCACTTATATATAGTAGATTGAATCTGAAATAGTACAATATGACTTCTAAAAATATTTCCAGAAATTAGATTGACTTTCCTAATTGATTTGTTCCTACCTTATTCAATCTACTATAAAATTATAATTAAAGCTTTTTAAGAAACATGGGAAAAACTGTTCATTATGCTCCAGATGCTAAAGCTTAATCTAGCTGAATAATACAGATGAAACCTGCCCATTGGGTGGTTTTTTTGTGTGTGAATATATTGTAGAAGAACCAATATTAAGTTGCTAAAAGGTTCTATTTTTTGTACAATAATGCTATGAAAATACTGAAA
>CAJZGT010000112.1 GCA_916048145.1 uncultured Streptococcus sp. | reverse complement strand
CGCCACCGCTTGGCCCTTATGTCCAAGATTACTATCAGATTGACCATGAGCCGACCACTCATCTACACTATTTATTCTACCTGAAAATTGTTAAAATTTCAAGTATCAACTTCTTTATTTCACCGTATAGGCAAAACTGATGGCACTATCTGCTTGAGAGATTTTTCTAAAGGTATAGTTAGGGTTGCCACCATAGTTTGTTTCAGACACGAGGAAAGAACCATCATCATAGATCTTCTATAGCGATAGGTAAAACTTTGATACTATCTCCATCTTTTCCCCCGCTTCACACCGTGCGTGCGACTTTCACCGCACACGGCGTTCCATCAATAGTGTATTATCACGATTTTGCTTTATCGTGCTGTATTAATATGATTAACATAATTGTTCTAAGTTCAAATTTTCTTTCAATAATGGTGGATTTCCTACAAGTTCACGCAACTGATTTAATTTGGTCAGTCCTGTATCACTCAAATTCAAAAGCTGAAAGAGATTTTTGATAACCTTCTCATTTGTTGCGTGAATCAGGCGATGAATATCTCGTTTAACAATGATAAGGTTCCTATAAGAGTCATCCTTTGTTTCTAACCATGGTCTCTTATGGTGACAATGAATATCATCCATATCCAATTCCTGACCGGTTACAGCACATTTCCCTTTTTGAGCTACAAATAAAGAAATTCGATTATCATTGTATTCAACTGTTGCACGCTTATTTATAATTGAGTGTTCTCTCAGCCATTTTAATTTCCATGTTTCAACAGATTCCTGTTGTTTATGAATCAATTTTCTCCCCTCGGGAGTATACCTATTCAGATTCTTATTTCTTCCTTTTAGTGTTCTCGTCTTGACATAGCTAATTGGAAGAATTGGATAACCCATTAAGTACCGAATATTTTGAGATTGGAGGTAGGGGAGAAGTCCTTTATCTTTTCCCTTGTATTCTCCTATTTTTGTCAGACCTTTCGCCTGCAATCGATTTTTAAAAGAGAGATAAAGCTGATAATGAATTTCTTCTAAATCTTTACTCACATGTGTTGCCATACTATAATAGTTATGAATACCGATAACCATACTATTATACTTCTGTATTTCACGAATAATTGTTTCTTTAGCACCTTTAATTTGTATCAATTTCATCTGTTGTTTCAGTTGATGTTTAATACGTTTCTTGGCTTTCGATGCAATATGAGAGAAACAAACCAAACGATTATTCTTAGAAACTAGCTTTAAAGTAATCCCAAGGAATTCACTGCTTTTCTTTCTCAGATTGGTAATTTGAGATTTTTCCTCTGAAATAGGGAGGTTAAGTCGTTCTTTTAACCACAATTTTACAGCCTTAAACGTTCGCTCTGCCTCATTCCTATTTCGACAAAAGATTTTAAAATCATCCGCATATCGGACAATATAAACTTCTTTTAGCGTCGTTGAAGCTCGCAGCTTTCTGTAAACATGTGACTTGTGTCTTGTTCCCTTGGAATTATATTGAGGAACTAATTCCTTACAATCTCTTTCTTCCCATTGTCGTCCTATCCACCAATCAAATTCATTGAGATTGATATTGGCAAGTAGTGGAGATAAGATACCTCCTTGTGGTGTGCCCTTAGTTGGATATGTCACTTTTCCATTCGGAAGAACAATTGGTGCTTTTAACATTTTTCGAATAATCACTAGAAGTTGTTTGTCCCTGATACCTAATGTCCAGATTTGACGCATTAACTTAGTATGATTCACTTCATCAAAAAAGCCTTTAATATCAACGTCGACGACATAAGTCATATGACTTTTATTCATACGATACATACAGTCCATAATAGCGTTATCAGCCGACCTTAAGGGTCTAAATCCATAACTGTGTTTGTAAAATTTCGCTTCACAGATTGGCTCCAACACTTGTAAAATACACTGTTGGGCTACTCTGTCCCACATCGAGGGAATGCCAAGTGGTCGTTTCTTCCCATTTGGCTTAGGAATCTCTACTCTTCTGACTTTTCTGGGTCTATAATATTGAAATCTTCTTTGAACTTTAGAGATAAAGTCTTCTTGGGTCAGATTTTCTAAATCTTTAATGGTTACACCATCTACTCCTTCAGTTTGACTACCACCATTCCGCTTTATGGTACGATAAGCGAGCAGTATATTCTCGGGAGATATGATAATGTTCATTAAGTTCTTAAAACTGAATCCCTTTTGACTTTTGGAATATAAATCATCAAAAATCTCGGTCATGCCATAGTATTCCTCATACCTTAGTTTTTGATGTTTTAATAGTTTGTCATCATTTTTTGGTTTCGTCATGGTCTATCACTCCTCTCTTTGGATTCGTGACCTTTTATGTCTTACAAGAATCCATGAAATGATAAAGTTCATAACAATACACTATTGACTAGTGGCTGTTCCTCCAGTATCATTACAACACTTTCAAAGGTCGTGCCACCACTCTCACTAGAGATTAAGGAAAGTTATGATTTTCTTTCCAATGTTTCTCTGGTTGTGCAACCTCCACATCTCTAGCTTTCGACGTTCCCTTATCTTTATCAATACTAAACTTAGGTGCCTAGCTATACCCCTTCAACTTTGATATGCCTGTAACATAACAAGGAATTTCATATCGTCGATTCTTACTCTTCCTCAAGTTGAAACAACTTACGTTGTTATACGCATTTCTACGTACTCGCCTTCGGAGCGTACATTCGCTGGTTCGTCAGTGCTCATGCACATTCTCACCCTATTTAGTTTTTAATGACTCCCGACCTATCAGATACATATTCCACCTCTGGAACACTTTCGATTCTTAAGTCCTTAAGAATGACGGTATCTTTCAGCCGACTTCACCGAGCTTCATACCTTTACCTTTGCACAAGATAAACGCATGTCGGAGTATTAGAGAAATCGTTTCAGGGCGTTACCCCTTCATTCCAATTTTCAAGATAAGAGTTCTCCATTCTATTCAAATTTAACCTGATTATCAGGTTGATTTTTCAAGAACGTGTCTAACCTTTTCAGTTAGAAACGTCTCGCACCGACAAAAGCCACATGACCATACTCTGCTGGTGTACCATGTGTACCTCCCACAAAAGAAACAATAGCACCTGCTCTTGGTGTAGAACCCGTTTCCCCTCCAAGACTTGACGCTGTCGCAACCCAGTCCTGACCATTTCCCATGGTATTAATGATCGAAATCTTTTCTCCATTTCTACCTTTTAATTTTAAGCCTAACTGATTCATACGAGCCGCAACACCCCATGTACATTGTCCATAGGCATAGGCCATACCATCCCCACCACCAGGAACAGAATGCTCATACAAGTCTCCACGAACACCTTCAAGGGATTGCGGGTCACTTTTTGCCTGTCCTCCATTTGTTTGACTAAAGCCTTTTTCAATTTGGTAATACCATTCCGTTGCTCTGGTTTGTCTTTCCAGTAGTTTGTCACCAGAATTTCCCTCCCAATAGGTCAGGAAGAGTTGGGCGAGATTGGCTGCACTGCCCGTATTTTTAAAGAAATCCTTTAACCAACTTTGATAGTAAGGACTATCCCCATGAAGCATAAAATCAAGTTGGAGGTCTAAATCATACCATTTCTTATTTTGGGTGCGTGCATAATTCAATAAAGCTGTATGACGTGTTGAACCATCTGCAGTATCCGTCCATTGCCCTAACCCCAAACCTCTATGAAGAATATTAGGATAAGCACCACTATAAATGGCTGGACCTCCAATCGCTAACCAGCTTTCATCATCCCATGAGGAATCGGTAGCGCCAACTGGAGGAGATAAATAATCTCCTTCAGCTCGTTTAGGATTGATAGAAGACTCTACCGACCAATTTCCTAAAATAGCCGCAATGGCTTGGGGACTTGCCCCTTGAGATTTCAAAAACTCATAAATATGTTTTGCTCGTTCAAACTCATCTCCACCAAACTGACCAATGGCAGGTAAGATAGTTGTCTGAAGTTGAATGACTTTTGGAAAATAAAATTGCGGATTGACATACACCAATTTTTCTTTCTTGTTCTTATACTTTTGATAGGAAACTTTCAAACCTGTATCATCTGGTGTCTCACCAATAATATCACCAGTTAAGACCCTTGTCCCCTCAATCGCACGGCCATTATGGATGGAATATAATGTTAAACGACTCTCATTCTCTCCTTTTCCGTTAGTGAGAATAACATTGTCACCGTCTAGAGATACAACACCATCCATTGGTGCGACAATCCTTTGGTGAGCCTTCGCTTCTAGTAGTATGTACTCCTGAAGGGTAGGTTTGCCGTCTAAATCATAGTATCCATAACGATAAGTCATGGTTAGACTATCTTCGTTGCTTTTCCCCTCAAATGGATTGTCCAATTCCTG
>CAJZGT010000111.1 GCA_916048145.1 uncultured Streptococcus sp. | reverse complement strand
TTTTTTTATCCTACCTATTTTATCACAATTTCTAAGATTTTTATAGTATCATGAGTAATTCTTTCAAAAAAATTAGACAGTTAAAAATTCCTCTAAGTCGGCAAGGGCACGCTCTGCAATTTTTTCATAACGAGCCTTCTTATCACGGATACACTCGCCTTCCAACTCCTTGATAATTCCGAAGTTGACATTCATTGGTTGGAAATGTTTGCTATCTGCATGGGTGATGTAATGAGCTAGACTTCCGATAGCTGTTGTTTCTGGGAAAATAGCCTCGCTTTCTCCCTTGAAAAGACGAGCTGCGTTAATTCCCGCAACTAAGCCTGAAGCCGCTGACTCAACATAACCTTCCACACCCGTCATCTGACCAGCAAAGAAGAGGTTTGGCTGTTTCTTAGAACGATAGGTTTGCTCAAGAAGATTTGGTGAATCCATGTAAGAATTGCGATGCATAACCCCATAACGGATAAACTCTGCATTTTCAAGACCTGGAATCATTTGGAAGACACGCTTTTGTTCTCCCCATTTGAGGTGGGTCTGAAAACCAACGATATTGTAGAGGCTACCAGCCGCATTATCCTGACGAAGTTGGACAACCGCATAAGGTGTTTTAAATTCTCCATCACGAGGTCCTGTGTAGTCATCTGGATACTCCAGACCGACTGGCTTCATAGGACCATAAAGCATAGTTTTAATGCCACGTTTGGCCATGACTTCGATTGGCATACAGCCTTCAAAGTACTTTTCTTTTTCAAAAGAATTGAGCGGTGCTTCTTCCGCATTGACCAAGGCTTCATGGAAATCCATAAACTCTTGTTTGGTCATAGGGGCATTGAGATAAGCGGCTTCTCCCTTATCATAACGAGACTTGAGATAGACCTTGCTCATATCGATAGTGTTGACATCGATAATAGGCGCTGCCGCGTCGTAGAAATAGAAACCATCACCGTCATTGAGGGCATGAATCTTCTCAGCCAGGGCATCGCTAGTCAAAGGACCAGTAGCGACAACTGTAATAACATCTGTCGGCAATTCTGTAATTTCATCACGAACCACCTCAATTAAGGGGTGGTTGGCAACTTTTTCAGTCACTATCTGTGAGAAACCATCTCGGTCCACCGCAAGCGCACCACCTGCAGGAACACGTGTAGCCTCAGCAGATTCCAAGATAACTGAACCCAAGCGACGCATTTCTTCCTTGAGGAGACCCACTGCATTTGTCAGAGCATCTCCACGAAGAGAATTGGAACAAACTAACTCTGCAAAATTGTCTGTTTTGTGCTGAGGTGTTGACTTGACACCACGCATTTCATAGAGTTTAACTGGAATACCACGCTCTGCGATTTGGTAGGCTGCTTCAGAACCTGCCAAACCAGCACCGATAACATTGATATAAGATTGAGACACGACACTAATACCTCTTTGGGAGTGTGAAGACAAGGTTCACATTGAAAAAGCCAACCGAACTTAAGAGCTTTCAAATTTCTTGGCTCAGGCTGAAAAAGTCCACTGGACTTCCCTCGCTCTCGAGTTTCTTGGCTCAGGCTGAAAAAGTCCACTGGACTTTTTCACTCCCACAAATCTTTCTATTTTTTTCTTCTACTAGTATAACAAAAAAAGGGAAGAAGGCAAACTTCCCTGTTTAGTCATTTTCTTGATTTTCGTCCCAATCGTGGTAGGCAGCGTAGAGTTGACTCTTATTCCACTGGTAAATTTTAGCGACTTCCTTGATAGCTTGGTTTTTCTTCATACCTTGCTGGATGCGTACTTGTATTTCTGAAAACAAGTCTTCCTCGTCCTTTTCCTCCACATCCTGAATGGCACCTTCAACGATGAGAAGACATTCTCCCTTGAGTGGCGTTTCAGCGATGCTTTCCAGCAATTCAGAAATAGTACCTCGTTGGTATTCTTCATAGATTTTGGTCAATTCTCTGACCAAGACGACCAAGCGGTCACCGTAGACTTCTAGCATATTTTCTAGCGTATCTGCCACACGATGAGGTGATTCATAGAAAATTTGTGTTTCAGGATAGTCTTTTTTCAAGTCGAAAAATTGCTTTTGCTGGCCTGATTTTCTAGGTAAAAAGCCGTAAAAGATATGTGGCTGTGGCGCTAAACCACTAGCAATCAAGGCAGAAATCCCTGCAGAGGAACCTGGAACAGTCACAACAGCAATATCTTCCTCAATCGCTGCCTTAACCAAATCATGACCAGGGTCTGAGATGCTAGGCAGACCCGCGTCGGATACCTGAGCAATGCTTTGTCCTGCTTTCAGGAACCCAATCAAATCCGGAATCTTTTCCTTGGCATTGTGCTCATGAAAACTAATCTGCTTTGTAGAAATGTCAAAATGCTTGAGCAAAAGTCCTGTATTGCGCGTGTCCTCAGCCGCAATCCAGTCCACTTCTTTCAAGGTCTGGATGGCTCGAAAGGTCATATCGTCTAGATTGCCAATCGGCGTTGCCACTAGGTACAGCTTGCCATAGGGAGACTGCCCCTTAAAACTTTTTTGAATCTGCATGCCTACTCCCTGTACAACAACTCGTCACAGAACATACATTCCTCGTCCTGCTCTCGACGTTGTCCATAAAAATCATTACATACGTGAAATCCATCACGGTAAATGCGACGGACACTTTCGCGAACATGTTTGGCCTTGACAGGAGCATCTGCTTCCACCTCACCCAAGCGTTCGCGCAACTTACTATTTTCCAAACGAAGAGCTGTATTTTCCTCTACCAGGCTCTTGAGATTTTTCTTGATGGCTTCCACATCGGCCAAGGTTACCAATAACTGTTGGGAAAAATCATCCAGCGCGTCAAATAATTCTTTTTTGTCCATAAAACAGCCCTTTCCTTTCTTTATCGTTCATTTTTGAGTTTATATTTCTTTCAAGACCAGATATTCCATGGTATTTTGAAAACTGACATTAGCCTGCCACATTTTTCTAGCTTCTAACAAATCTTGTAAAATCACTCTTACTCTTGCTTGTAGGATATCTTGCCCACAGAGAACTTCAAGAATTCTTAAAACCTGATCTTGTTTTTCCTTATCATCTGCCAAGCTAGCTAATTTAGCCACTTGCAAATAACTTTCTTTTTTCTTAGCTACTAACCACGTCAGTAAGCGTTCACTTTCATCAACCAAGGTCCAAAAACTTGCCTGATTAGCTAACTTTTCTGCTTCAGATCGCGATTGACTAAACTGAGCTAGGAGAGTCGCTTTTTTCTTGACCAGACCTGCTTGTTCTAATTGATGGATGAGTTTTTCTTCTTGCTTTTTAAAGTGGAAAATCTGGGTCCGACTTCGAATTGTTGGTAAGATCTTTTCCTCATCGCTGGTCAAGAAGAAAATATAAACCTCACTCTGGGGTTCTTCGATGACCTTGAGCAGAGAATTGGTTGCATTAGGATGCATTTTCTCAGCTTGCTCGATAATAAAAACCTGTTGCTGGCTTTCAATCCCTGCTTGGGAAAACTGACCCACCAATTCTCGAATGCGTTCTGTCTTAATGACCTGATTAACTGGTTTAATCAAGGTGACATCGGGAAATTCTCCCTGTTCAATCAGCTTACAATTTCGGCATTTCTCACATGGTAAAACGCCTACTTTATCCGTACAAAAAAGGCTCTTAGCCAAAAATTGAGCCATTTCCAAGCTTCCAAAGAAACCTGAAAAGAGGTAGGCATGATTGAGCTGGTCTTGTTCTAGGATACGGACAAAGCGGTCAAACTGATCTGGCTGCCAGGCCTTTAGTTGATCTTGTTTCATTTAACTAATCCCATTCTATCAAACAAGACAGCCTTGGTAGTTTCCACAACTTGCTCCAAAGGAAAACTAGCATCAATCTTGACAATACGACTTCCTTCTTTGTCCAGAAGAGAAAGGTAACCTTGACGAACTTTTTTATGCAAGTCCAACCCTTCTAAGTCCAAACGATTGACCTCGCGGTCACTATTAGCAGCAATACGAGCCAGCCCTTCTTCCACCTTGATGTCAAAATAGAGGGTCAAATCGGGTTTGAGGCCATCTGTCGCAAACTGGTTAAGCCAGTCAATGGCTTCAATGTCCAAGCCACGACCAAATCCCTGATAGGCAACAGAACTATCGATAAAACGATCCATAATGACTAACTTGCCAGCTTCAAGTGCTGGGAGAACTTTTTCCACCAAGTGCTGTCTGCGACTGGCGATATAGAGAAGGAGTTCCGTTTTAGGATCCATCTGAGTATGACTTGGGTCCAAAATCACCTCCCGAATCTTCTCCCCAATCAAGACTCCGCCAGGTTCACGGGTCGTCAGCACCTCTACCCCTTTTTCCTCTAAAATTGGGAGCAGAGCCTCTAAAACACTGGTCTTTCCTGCTCCCTCTGGTCCCTCAAGAGAGACTA
>CAJZGT010000110.1 GCA_916048145.1 uncultured Streptococcus sp. | reverse complement strand
AGAAAAATATGATAAAATAGACTCTGTACGTACTTGATACAAAGATGAGGGTATTAACAGATTTTTAACTATTCAAATCTGCTATAAAAAGGAAAAATACTAAAGAATAATATTTTTAAACTTTTCAAAGTATATAGATAGTTGAACACGGGCTAAATCCCTAGTGAAAAAGATAGATTTCCTGGTGTACATGGTACACTGCGTCAATCGAATGCTATCTTGTGTAGTTGAACCCGGCCGAAAAGCTGTGTAAAAAAGATAAACTGTCTTGTCTTCATCGAAGATTTCGTCAGTTTCCTATTTTTACTTTGCTTTTGACGTCCTTGGTATCTTGTGTAACTGAACACGCCTACAACTCTGTGGAAAAAGATAAATCTACCTAGGAGCAGTCGCTCCGTCGTTCGATTTCCTATTCTCCTTTGAGTTGCTTAACGGCTTAGTATCTTGATTTTTGTAGGCAAGGCGTATAATTTCATCAATCCAAAGGGGATTAAAATGACAAAACAAGTGTTTCAAACGACTTTTGCGGGTCGTGAGTTGGTTGTAGAGACTGGTCAGGTTGCTAAGCAAGCAAATGGCGCAGTTGTTGTGCGTTACGGTGAGTCAACTGTCTTGACTGCGGCAGTTATGTCTAAGAAAATGGCAACTGGGGATTTCTTCCCTCTCCAAGTCAACTACGAAGAAAAAATGTATGCAGCTGGGAAGTTTCCTGGTGGCTTTATGAAACGTGAAGGACGTCCTTCAACAGATGCGACTTTGACAGCGCGTTTGATTGACCGTCCAATCCGTCCTATGTTTGCGGAAGGTTTCCGTAATGAAGTACAAGTCATCAACACAGTACTTTCTTATGATGAAAATGCATCTGCACCAATGGCTGCTATGTTTGGTTCATCCTTGGCGCTTTCTATTTCAGATATTCCATTTGACGGACCAATTGCTGGGGTACAGGTGGGCTATGTCGACGGTGAAATCATCATCAACCCTACGCAAGAACAAGCAGAGCAATCTCTACTTGAATTGACAGTAGCTGGTACCAAGCACGCCATCAACATGGTAGAGTCTGGTGCTAAAGAATTGTCAGAAGAAATCATGCTGGAAGCTCTCCTTAAAGGGCACGAAGCAGTTAAAGAATTGATTGCCTTCCAAGAAGAAATCGTTGCTGCTGTTGGTAAAGAAAAAGCAGAAGTAGAATTGCTTCATGTAGATGCTGACTTGCAAGCTGAAATCATCGCAGCCTACAACAGCGACCTTCAAAAAGCGGTCCAAGTAGAAGAAAAATTGGCTCGTGAAGCTGCAACTCAAGCAGTTAAAGACCAAGTGACTGCTGTTTACGAAGAAAAATATGCGGACCACGAAGAATTTGACCGTATCATGCGTGATGTGGCTGAAATCTTGGAACAAATGGAACACGCTGAAGTGCGCCGTTTGATCACAGAAGACAAGGTTCGTCCTGACGGTCGTAAGGTCGATGAAATCCGTCCTTTGGATGCGGTTGTTGACTTCCTTCCTCGTGTGCACGGTTCAGGTCTCTTTACTCGTGGACAAACTCAGGCTCTTTCAGTTTTGACCTTGGCTCCAATGGGAGAAACTCAAATCATTGATGGTTTGGATCCAGAGTACAAGAAACGCTTTATGCACCACTATAACTTCCCACAATACTCTGTAGGGGAAACTGGTCGTTACGGTGCACCAGGTCGTCGTGAAATCGGTCACGGTGCTCTCGGTGAGCGTGCCCTGGCTCAAGTCTTGCCAAGCTTGGAAGAATTTCCATATGCTATCCGCTTGGTAGCAGAAGTCTTGGAATCAAATGGTTCTTCATCTCAAGCTTCTATCTGTGCGGGAACTCTTGCCCTTATGGCTGGTGGTGTGCCAATCAAGGCGCCAGTAGCTGGTATAGCAATGGGACTTATCTCAGATGGAAACAACTATACAGTCTTGACAGATATCCAAGGTTTGGAAGACCACTTTGGAGATATGGACTTTAAGGTTGCAGGTACTCGTGACGGGATTACAGCCCTTCAAATGGATATCAAGATTCAAGGGATCACTGCAGAAATCTTGACTGAAGCCCTTGCCCAAGCCAAGAAAGCGCGTTTTGAAATCCTTGATGTGATTGAAGCAACCATTCCAGAAGTTCGTCCAGAATTGGCTCCAACTGCTCCGAAAATTGATACCATCAAGATTGATGTGGACAAGATTAAGATTGTCATCGGTAAGGGTGGAGAAACCATCGACAAGATTATCGCTGAAACAGGCGTTAAGATTGATATCGACGAAGAAGGAAATGTGTCTATCTACTCTAGTGACCAAGATGCTATTAACCGTGCTAAAGAAATTATTGCTGGTTTGGTCCGTGAAGCTAAGGTGGACGAAGTTTACCGTGCTAAAGTCGTTCGTATCGAGAAATTTGGTGCCTTTGTTAACCTCTTTGACAAGACGGATGCCCTCGTTCATATCTCTGAGATGGCTTGGACGCGTACCAATAATGTCGAAGACTTGGTAGCAATCGGGGATGAAGTTGATGTTAAGGTTATCAAGATTGATGAAAAAGGACGTGTGGATGCTTCTATGAAAGCCCTTCTTCCTCGTCCACCAAAACCTGAACGTGATGAAAAAGGCGAAAAGTCTGAGCGACCTCACCGCCCACGTCATCACAAGGACCACAAACCTAAGAAAGAATTTACAGAAACACCAAAAGATTCAGAATAAGAAAAGGAGAAATGTATGGGATGGTGGCGCGAAACCATTGATATCGTAAAAGAAAATGATCCAGCGGCCCGCACCACTTTGGAGGTTTTGCTGACTTATCCAGGTGTCAAGGCCTTGGCGGCCCACCGTCTCTCGCATTTTCTCTGGAAGCATGGCTTCAAACTCCTGGCTCGTATGCACAGTCAGTTTTGGCGCTTTTGGACTCAGATTGAGATTCATCCAGGTGCCCAGATTGATTCAGGTGTCTTTATCGACCATGGTTCTGGTCTGGTGATTGGAGAGACAGCTATCGTTGAGACGGGAGTTCTCCTCTATCATGGGGTGACTCTTGGGGGAACAGGGAAAGACTGTGGCAAACGCCATCCTACCGTTCGAAAGGGAGCTCTCATTTCGGCCCATGCCCAAGTTATCGGACCAGTGGAAATTGGTGAAAATGCTAAGGTCGGTGCTGCAGCAGTTGTCGTAGCAGATGTACCTAGTGATGTGACGGTTGTCGGTATTCCGGCCAAGATTGTCCGAGTTCATGGACAGAAGGACGAACCGACGATCCACGAAGTCGAAGAAAAACGAGAGTACTACGTCAATAAACTCGAGCAGGCTAAAGAAGCCAGTCACAGATCGTCTGGTTTGTAGAGGGTACCTATATGATTCAAGCAAGAAACAAGTTAAGCCAAGAGGAGCTATCTGAGGCGAAAAAACTAATTAACTGTTGCCAAAACTATGATGGTACCTATCGTGATCCCTATCTCTCTAACATGCTTAATTTTGACCCAAACATGCCCGCCTTTTTCCTTTATTATGAAAAAGGCGAACTTGTTGGTTTATTAACTGTCTATGCAGATGACCAAGATGTGGAAGTGACGATACTGGTTCATCCAAATCATCGCCGTCAGGGAATTGCACGTGCATTGTTTACTAGTTTTGAGAAAGAAACAGCTTCTTTTCCTATTCATTCAGTCACTTTTCAGACAGAACGTATTTTTCTAGAACGTCATTCTGATTTTGTTAGCAACTGGGGATTGGTCGAGGACGAGGATACAGAAACCTGGTTAGGTAAGGATAGAAGACCTTATCCGTTAGCAACTGTTTCCAATCTTGAAGTTTTGTTAGCAGATAGTTCGTATCAGGATCAAATTAGTCGGTTAAAATTTCAGGCATTTTCAGAGGAACATGAATCTAGAGAAGTTGTGGATAGATATGTCGCTGAAGCTCTGAAGGATCCAGAAAGTCGCTTATATATTTTGTTAAAAGACGGTCAGGTTATTGGGACTTGCACGGTAGATTTATCGACTAATACGAATTACTTCTACGGTTTAGCAATATCAGAACTTGAACGTGGGAAAGGCTATGGAAGCTACTTAGCAAAATCTCTCGTCAACCAACTAATTGAGCAAAATGACAAGGAATTTCAGATTGCCGTGGAAGATAGCAATGTAGGTGCCAAACGCTTGTATGAAAAAATCGGCTTTGTCAAACAGACTCAGGTGGTTTATCTGAATGAGAAAGGAGAAAGGGATTCCGAAGTGTAGATACATTCGGACTGACATTCAATTGAACTCTTAGTGATGAAACTAACTGTTCTCGGATTTTAGTTTTCCTGACTATTATTTTATGATTAAAATCTATGACACCATGTCTCGTGATTTGCGAGAATTTGTCCCGATTGAGGACGGCAAAGTCA
>CAJZGT010000109.1 GCA_916048145.1 uncultured Streptococcus sp. | reverse complement strand
TATCACGGTTGACTACTGTTACAGTGACTGGGACTTCCTCTTCTGATCCATCTGGATATCTTACGAGAACTTTGCCTGTTACTTTATCCCCTGGATTCTTATCTGATGGAATGGTTACCGTTACTTTGCCTGTAGTTTTATCTACTGTGATGATTCCTGGTGTGCCACTTGTGTAAGTTGTTCCTGTTGGGATTTTCTTACCGTTTGCTTCACTTACTGGAATCTCTACTGATGAGCCTGGTTTACCACTTCCGTCATTGTACTTCGGTGTGTAATCATCTTTATCACGGTTGACTACTGTTACAGTGACTGGGACTTCCTCTTCTGATCCATCTGGATATCTTACGAGAACTTTGCCTGTTACTTTATCCCCTGGATTCTTATCTGATGGAATGGTTACCGTTACTTTGCCTGTAGTTTTATCTACTGTGATGATTCCTGGTGTGCCACTTGTGTAAGTTGTTCCTGTTGGGATTTTCTTACCGTTTGCTTCACTTACTGGAATCTCTACTGATTCTCCTGGTTTACCACTTCCGTCATTGTACTTCGGTGTGTAATCATCTTTATTTGGACGTCCTACGACTACTGGAACATTTACTGTATCATGTGAACCATCTGGGTATGTGACTTTCACTACCGCATTTCCGACATTACCTGATGTATTTGTTGACGGTTTACTTTGTACCGTTAAAGTTCCTGGAGCAAAGTTTTGTACTTTAGCCTTCACTTCATCATCCGTAATGTTATGGTTATACGGAACTGTTAAGGTTTCTCCTGTTGGGTTGTGAGCGTCCGCTTGGCTTCGTACTGTAATTCTAATTTGTTTTGTAGTTAAACGATTGTTTTTATCGTACGCCTTAATTGTTACAGTATAATAACCTACTCCTGCTGTTGGTGTTCCTGTAATTTGGTTGTTCGCATATCTTAATCCTGCTGGTAAATTAGTTACTTCAATCGGATTATTATCGCGCATTCCTACTCCACCTGTATTATCTACAGCTGTTACTGGAATTGGCGTAATAGATTCATTTTTCGTTACTGTTGCGCTTTCCGCTGTAATTGTTGGTCCTGTTACGTCGGTTACTGTAACTGGTACATTTACATTGTCAAATGTTCCATCTGGGTATGTGACTTTCACTACCGCATTTCCTGCGTTTCCTGCATTCGCTGTTGATGGTCTACTTACAATTGATAAAGTTCCTGGGCCTGCATTACTTACTTTTGCTTTTAATTCCGCATCTGTAATGGTATGGTTTTGATTTACAGTTAATCCTGCTCCTGTTGGATTGTGAGCGTCCGCTTGGCTCCGTACTGTAATTGTGATTGTTTTTGTAGCCATATTCCCATTTTTGTCATAGGCTTTAATGGTTACTGTACTATTTCCAGGCGCTCCAGTCGGTGTTCCTGTAATTCGATTATTCGCATATGTTAATCCTGATGGTAATCCTGTTACTTCGATCGGATTATTATCGCGCATTCCAACTCCACCTGTATTATCTACAGCTGTTACAGAAATTGGAGTGATTTGTTCACGGCTTGTTACTGTAGCATTACCTGCTGTGATTGTTGGTGGTATATTGTCACGTTTAGTTACAGTAAAAGTAAAGCTCACTGGTGCCGCTCTGTGATTAGCATTATCCGTAGCATTAAAAGTAATTGTATTAGTCTTACCAACATCTTCTGCCGTTGTTGTAATCGTAATAGTTCTTATTTTTTCAGTATCAGTGTCTGTTGGTGAAGTTACAGATGCTTTCCCTGAAAAGACCCTAGTACCGTATTTTGTTAGAAAATCATTAGCATCAAGATTAACATGTTTATTATCTCTTGCTGTTACTGTAAAGGTTACATTTTGTCCTTCAACTACTGTTTGATTAGCTGGTGTAATAGCTAATGTTGGAGCTTGTGTGTCTGGTGCTTCTGTTGGTGTAACTGGATCACTTTTCTCAGAAACTACAACTCCGCCATTGTCAACCGTTGTTTCAGCTTTAAGAGGATTTCCTGGTAAAGCTCCGGACACTGTAATTCTTGCAGTTGTCCCATTTGATGTCCCTTGTCCAATTACACGATCTCCATCATATAATTTTACAACAGATCCATTTTTAACCCCGCTGCCTACATTAACTTCTATTGTTTGATTTGTTAAGCCTTTTTTGTTCACTACGCTCGTTGTAATCGTCGGTTTTTTAGGGTTAACCGTAAAGTGAACTTTTCCATCTGATCCTGAATTTGCATCTTTTGATGTAGAGCCATCTTGGTATCTTGCAATTGCTGTATAAGTAAACTTACCAGCATTTGCTGTACTTGGAGAATTATTTCCTTCCCAACTCCAGCTCATTCCAGCAGGGAAATCTCCACTGCCCTTACGCGTAATATATTTATCCGCTACAGGATTACCAGTGTTTGGAATGGTGTCTCCTACAACTTTTGTATGTCTGCTACCTTGGATAGGATATAGTTTTGCTTGTTTTTCTCTTAAGGTTGGTTGTACTGGTTGGTCTGGATAATCTGTATATTTTGGTTCACTTGCATCTTTTCCTGAAATGAATGTATATGCTTGGTTTGTAGTAAGTCCAAATGTACCAACAACTGCTAATGCAAAGGCCTCTCTTACCTGATCATCTGTTACTCCAGCTTTTAGCTTAGCTTTCACTTGCATGTGAATCGCAGAATCTCTATCCTCTGTTTTAACCCCAAAACCATAAGAGTATCGATTAAATTTGCTTTCCGTTCTTGTTACCGCATGAATTAAAAGTGGATCATTGCTATTCCCCTTAAAAGTATCACGCATATCTCGATTATATTCACCGTTATGTCTAATATCTAAAGCATTGAAATACGTTAATTTTCTCCAACCTGAACCATAATCAGTTGAATTATTTAAGAAATTAACATTATGAGTAGCAGTTCTAGTAAAGTTTTCTGGATTTTGAGAAAGCGTTCCAGAGTTACCATTTCTCGTATAAGTTTCAAATTTTAAATCTCTTAAAGTATTACCTTTATAAAGACCCTCGCTTGTTAAATCTAAAATTTGAGGTGGTAAAATTAATCGATAGATTTGATATCTACTTAGGTGCGCCATTGAGGCACCATCATTATTGAAGAAAACATCATAAACTACATAACGTTCTCCATCGATTGTTGTCGTTTTAGCGAACATATCTACTTTTTTTTCGGTATATTCTCTTAATCCATTTCTAACGACTCTGCTTCCATCACTCGCACGGTGACGTTGATAAATCAATAAGTTGTCACTTGAATCCCATCTTGAAGAAATTGAAGCCGCTCTTACATTTGTTCCTTCTTCAATTTTATTTCCGTTACGTGGGTCATTCTTACCTGAAGTTAGACGCAAAGTCGCTATCTTGACAGAATTAAATGTTCTTTTTACACGCTGATTCAAATCCTCAAGTTCATTAGATGTTACCCTAGTATTTGTCAATAACCCTTGAGCAAGTGAGAGAACTTCATTGGCTTTTTCCAACACTTCTTTAGTTGTTTCATTTTCAGGCAAATCAAGAAGCGCAGCTTGTAATTGATCAGTAGATAATTTTAAAGATTCTTTTTTCTCTGTTGTGCTTTTATCAGCTTCCTTGTTTTGAGAAGTAGATTTATCAGCTTCACTTAGTTCAGAAGTGATTTTATTATCTTTGATTTCAGTCTTATTTTCAGTTGCAGTTTCTTGAACCTTGTTTGATTCTTTAGTAGCATTTGATAAGACAGTTAAGTCACTTTCTAAAAGGGAAAGTAGTTCATCTACATCCTTCTGTGTTGCAGTATCACTATCTAGTAGGGCTTGTCCTTTTTGAACTCTGTCCTTAATCGGAGAAATAACTGACTTGTCAAGATCTGATTTCGATGAAAGAGTAGTCTTTAACTCTTCAACTACTTTTTTTAATTTCGCTTTATCAACCACTTTGACAACGTTTTCATTTTTGGTTGTCGTCTTCTTCTCCAAAGGATTCTGTGCAGCTTCTACTTTGATAGCAGTAGGTTGTTGAATCTCTGCGAGTGATTTATTCTTCTCTTTTTGATTATGCACATCTGTGGTATTTTGTGAGTTGTTTTCAATCACACTATCCGCACTAGCAACACGCGCACCCAAAAACATCAGTGCTGCAACAGCCACTGACGCCGCACCAAAACTATATTTACGAATAGAGAAGCGTAGAACCTTTTCACGTTGGTGACGCTTTACTCTACTTAGTGAATTCGATTTGTTTTCCATTTTTCCTCCTTATGTCAAAACACAAAATCAAATTAAAAAGCAATTTTTATAGCTAATCCCAAGTAGGAATATAACCATAAAAAATCACTATGATGAGCATTTTACACATTACAGCTATTACAGCTATTACAGCTATTACAGCTATTACAGCTATTACAGCTATTACAGCTA